>DASPVY010000030.1:0-8789 GCA_035622115.1 Candidatus Acidiferrales bacterium | reverse complement strand
CCTAATCGAGCAGTAATTATAGAATTAGAGCCCCGGCGGATTCGGGAGGGGCCGCGAAATGGAGACGCTTTGGCAAGACATTCGATTTGGCGCGCGGATGCTGCTCCGCAACCGCGGATTCGCCGTCGTGGCGGCGCTGACGCTCGCGCTCGGCATCGGCGCAAACTCCTCCATCTTCAGCGTCGTAGACGCGATCCTGCTGCGCCCGATGCCGTTTCCGGAGCCTCAACAGCTCGTGAATATCTGGCAGCCAGATCCCAATCGCGGGATTCCCAGCGGACTCACATCGCCGCCGGAATTTCTCGAATGGCGCGATCGGCAGCATTCCTTTCAGGGCCTGGCCTCCTGGAAAATCGCATCGCGTTCTGTACGCGGGATGGAGCATCCCGAGCAGGTGTGGGGCAGTGAAGTTTCTGCGAATTTTCTGCAACTGTTCGGCATCCGGCCGATTCTGGGCCGGGACTTCCTCCCCGACGACGAAAGGCCCGGACACGGTCAGGAAGTTTTGCTCAGCTATGGCCTGTGGCAGCGGGAATTTGGAGGCGATTCCAGTTGGATCGGCAAGACCATTGAAGTGGACGACCAGCCCTACGAGGTGATTGGAGTGCTCCCAAACGGTTTCACGCCCGTCGGCACTTCGGTTCCATTCGATCTCTGGATGCCGTTTACTTTCGATACCTCCAAGATGGCTCGCGACGATACTTCACTGATTGTTTTTGGCCGCCTCAAACCCGCGACTTCGATTTCGCAAGCCCAGGCCGAAATGGAAACCATCCATGCGGATCAGCAGAGACAATTTCCGGACATCCATCAAGACACCGGAATCAAAGTCGTAGGCGCGCACGATTATCTCTCTCGTCGCTACCGTCCGGAATTGAAGATTCTGCTGGTCGGTGTCGCCATCGTCCTGCTCATCGCCTGCGTCAACGTCGCGAATCTCTTGCTGGCGCGGTCGGCGACGCGTGAACGGGAAATCGCCGTGCGCACCGCTTTGGGAGCCAGAAGAATTCGCGTGATTCGACAGTTGTTGACGGAAAGCATGCTACTCGGCCTGATCGGCGGGGCCGTCGGGATCTTGTTTGCATTCGGCGGCGTCGAGCTTCTGCGTTTGGGCCTTCCCCCGCAGGGCAGCCGCGGAGAGATCCCTCACGCTGGCTGGATTGGAATCAACGGGACCGTTGTAGCCTTCACGGTCGGCGTCTCGCTGATTACCGGAATCGTTTTCGGCCTCTTTCCGGCCATTCAAATGTCATTTTCCGAGTTGGGCGAAACGTTGAAGGAAGGCGGTCGAGGCAGCATTGGCGGCCGCCGCGGCGGAATTCTCCGCTCCGGGCTGATTGTCACGGAAGTTGCGCTTTCGATTGTGCTGTTGATCGGCGCGGGGCTTTTGATTCGCAGCTTCGTGCGCATGTTGACGGAAAATCTGGGCCTCGTTCCCGAGAATGTCGTGACCATGCAGGTCTGGCTGCCTGAATCGCATTACGCCAACGGCCGGCCAATCGTGAATTTCTTCCACAATGCGATCGAACGCGTCTCGGCTCTGCCGGGGGTCTCCTCCGCAAGCGCCATCGATTTTGTTCCGATGAGCGGCTGGAAAGATTATCTCGATTTTGATATCGAGGGCCGCCAAGTGCCGCACTCGGGAGAACAATTCACGTCGCAGTACGCCGTCACCGACGCGAATTACTTCCGCACAATGAAAATCGCATTGCACGCAGGCCGCGAGTTCGCACCGAGCGACGGCGACCAGACCGCCAGGGTCGCCATCATTAACGAAGCGCTCGAGCATCGCTACTGGCAAAATGAAAATCCCATCGGCAAACAGATCCGCCTGCATTTCGACGAGCGGCAGGTGCCGTGGCGGCCGGAGGCGGACGAGGGATGGCTCACCATCATCGGCATCGTCGGCGACGTCCGCGATTGGGACCTTCGCGGAGACACGCCCGCAATTATCTATCTTCCGTATCTGCAAGCGCCCTCGCGGATGATGGCGCTCGTCGTGCGCACCTCGACCAAGCCGGAAGGCATGGTGCCGTCGATCCGTGGCGCCATCTGGTCGTTGGATAAGGATCAGCCAATCACCGAAGTGAAGACCATGGACGGTTTGCTCGATGCGGCATTTGCGCGCCGCCGGCTGAGCATGTTTCTCGCTTCGGCGTTTGCCGCTTTCGCCACTTTCTTGGCCGCCGTGGGAATTTACGGGCTGATGTCCTACGGCGTTGCGCAACGCGCCCACGAAATTGGAATTCGCATGGCGCTCGGCGCCGAGCGCCGCGATATCGCCAAACTGATTCTGGGGCAGGGGATGAAGCTGGCATTGCTCGGAGCCGTGATCGGCGGCGCGACCAGTCTTGCCGCGATGCGCTGGATTTCGAGCGAGCTTTATGGCGTGCGCTCGAGCGATCCGGCGACGATGGTCAGCGTCGTGGCATTCTTGATCATCGTGGCGCTCATCGCGTGTTACGTGCCGGCCCGGCGCGCCACTAAAGTGGATCCCATGACCGCGCTGCGATATGAGTAAGGGATTCGCTCGATTTCGCCGCGGCGCCGGCGAACGGAGAATCGCTTCGAATTTCTGGAACAAGTGTTTTCAAGGAACGTATATAAATCATGCAAACTCCTCCGGTGGAAACAGGCACGGCTCTAAGCGGCAGTAGAATTGAATCTCATTCGCCCATGACTGCACACTCCAGCCGAACTCGCATACTCGTTGCCGACGACCAGGCTGACGTCCGCGAGGCGCTGCGGCTCCTGCTCAAAAGCGAAGGCTTTGAGACGGAGACGGTCGCGTCGCCCGCGGCCGTTCTCTCGGCGCTCGAAACGCGTGAATTCGACGCGGTTCTGATCGATTTGAATTACGCGCGCGACACCACCTCGGGCCAGGAAGGCCTCGATTTGCTCTCGAATATTCGCGCCAAAGACAGCTCTGTGCCCATCATCGTCATGACCGCGTGGGGAAGCCTGGAGCTCGCCGTTGAGGCCATGCGCCGCGGCGCGAAAGATTTCGTGCAGAAGCCGTGGGAAAACGCCCGGCTTCTTGCGATTCTGAAGACACAAATTGAATTGGCGCACGCGATTCGTCGCAGCCAGCGGCTGGAAGCCGAAAATCGCCTGTTGCGCGCCGACGGAAGGCCGACGTTAATCGCAGAGTCAGCGGCCATGCGCCCCGTCATTGAATTGATCGCGCGCGTGGGGCCTTCGGACGCAAACGTTCTGATCACCGGTGAACACGGAACCGGCAAGGATGTGATCGCGCGCACGTTGCATGCCCTTTCGCCTCGCGCGGGACGCCCGCTCGTCACCGTGAACGCGGGAGGCTTGCCGGAGGGTATTTTCGAAAGCGAGCTGTTCGGCCACGTGAAGGGCGCCTTCACCGACGCAAAGTCCGACCGCGTCGGGCGATTCGAATTGGCGGACGGCGGCACGCTGTTCCTCGATGAGATTGCCAACGTGCCCATGAACCTTCAGGCCAAGCTGCTGAGGGCTCTCGAAACCGGCGAACTCGAGCGCGTGGGCTCGTCAACGACGCGGCGCGTGGACGTCCGCATTCTCTCCGCCACCAACGCGGACATCTCCGCCGAAGTTCGCGCCGGACGTTTCCGCGAGGATTTGCTCTTCCGGCTCAACACCATCGAGATTCATGTGCCGCCGCTGCGCGAGCGCAAGGAAGATATCCCGCTGCTGGCCCTGCATTTCTTGCGGCAGTCGGCGCAGCGCTATCGCAAAAATCTCCAGGGTTTCGAGCCCGTGGCCCTGCAACTGCTCCTCGATCATCCCTGGCCGGGAAACGTGCGCGAGCTCGATCATTCGGTCGAGCGCGCGGTCCTTCTGGCCGAGGGGGATCAGGTTCGCGCCAGCGATCTCGGCTTGCGCGCATCACGCGATGCTTCGCTGCGCCTGGACGATATGGGCCTGGAGGACGTTGAGCGCGTTTTGATCCAGAAAGCTCTCGCGCGATTTGGCGGCAACGTCAGCCACGCCAGCAAGGCCCTGGGCCTGAGCCGCAGCGCTCTCTATCGCCGCCTGCAAAAGTACAACCTTTGAGACCTCTCCCGTACGAGCGGCGAATTCTCTTTCTTGCGCTCGCTGCGGGCAGCGTAGGCACCACCGTCGCCTTGCTCCTTCTCTGGTTTGGCAATTTCACGCCGAGAGTTCAATGGACGCTCACCGTGGTCATTGCCATCGCCTGGCTGGGTTTCGCGTTCAGCGCCGAACAGCGCGTCGTATTTCCGATGCGCACGCTTTCCAATCTCCTGGCGGCGCTTCGCGAAGGCGACTTTTCGATTCGCGCCCGCGGAGCGAACCGCGATGACGTGCTCGGCGAAGTCCTTCGCGAAGTGAACGCCCTCGGCGACACGCTGCACCGCCAGCGCCTCGGTGCGATGGAAGCCACCGCGCTCCTCCGGAAAGTCATGGAGGAAATCGACGTAGCCGTTTTTGCCTTCGATGGCGATTCGCGCTTGCGCCTCGTCAATCGAGCCGGCGAGCGCCTGCTGGATCAGCCCGCCGTTCGCTTGATGGGGAAAACGTCTTCGGAGCTCGGGCTCGCCGGCGCGCTCGCGCACGATGGCCCCTTCATCGAATCCATCGCCTTTCCCGGCAAATCGGGCCGCTGGGAGATCCGTCGCGGCAGCTTCCGCGAAGGCGGGCTGGCGCATCAATTGCTCGTTATCTCCGATCTCAGCCGCGCGCTGCGGGAAGAAGAACGCCAGGCATGGCAGCGGCTTATCCGCGTGTTGGGGCACGAGATGAACAACTCGCTCGCGCCGATCAAGTCCGTTGCCGAAAATCTGGCCACCATCATCAAGCGCCACCAGCGCGCCCCGGATTGGGAAGACGACATGCAGCGCGGGTTGACCGTCATCGCCACCCGCTCGGACAGCCTCGCGCGTTTTATGAATGCCTACGCGCGCCTGGCCAAGTTGCCGCCTCCGACTTTTCAGAAAATCGAAGTCGGCCCCTGGATTCGCCGCGTCGTCGGCCTCGAGCCGCGCATGAACATTCAGTTGCAGCCCGGCCCGGAATTGAAAATCCAAGCCGATCCGGATCAACTCGAGCAGTTGATGATCAATCTCGTCCACAACGCCGTGGACGCATCGCTGGAAACCGGCGGCGGCGTGCGCGTTGGCTGGAAGACCGAAGACAGCTATCTGGAAGTGTGGGTGGAAGACGAAGGGCCGGGCATTCCCAATCCGACGAACCTCTTCGTTCCATTTTTCACCACTAAGCCCGGCGGCTCGGGAATCGGGCTGGTGCTCAGCCGGCAAATTGCCGAAGCGCATCGTGGCACGCTCACCCTCGAAAACGTGCCCCATGGGCATGGATGCGAAGCGCGGCTGCGCCTTCCGCTTTCAAATTAGTCGCGCGAAGACCCGAGCGCGGCCACGCGGTCCTGAAGCTGGTGTGTGATCTCCTCCGGAGTCGCTTCTGGCGAAAATTTCACCGACTCTCCGATTGTGACGCGAACTGTGCCCGGCCGCGCGAACCTCGTATGCGTTTGCCGCAACTCGAACAACCCGTCAATCCGGACAGGAATCACCGGTATCTGTAACTGGGAAGCGAGCAAGCCGATTCCGGCGCGGAAGGGGGCGATCGATCCGTCCGTCGTCAATTCGCCTTCGGGGAAAATCAGAACGCTTTCCCCGTGTGCGATCAACTCACCGGCATAGGAAAAGCTGGCTCGAAAACCCGAGCGGCGCGGAAGTGGAAATACGTTGAACAGCGCTACGACCAGAAAATACTTCAGCCGTTCGAGCGCGCGGCGAAAAAAGGAATCGCTTTCCGGCGGCCTGCGCATCGATGCAAGTTTTTCGCCGTCCATCGCCGTGGCCAGATGATTTCGAATTGCCAGGGGTAAAGCTGCGAGAACGAATCCGACGTCGAGATAAGTCACATGGTTCGAAACCACGAGGAACGGCCCGCGCGCCGGGTTAACATGCTCGCGTCCACGCACGCGCGGCGCGTTCATCAGCATCGTCGCCGGCCACGTCAGCGCGTAGTACACCAGAATGCGAATCGCGCGGATGGGCCAAAGCCGCGCCCAGCGCGGATAAACGAATTCCTGCGCCCCTGCCTGCGCTTGCGGCTGGCTCAGGATCTTTTCGATGTCTCCGACCGTTTTCGCCGCCGAAAATTGCGCTTCGCCCAAATCCACCTGATAGCGGTCTTCGAGCGCGCTCATCAATTCAACGCGATCCACGGAGCTGAGATTCAAGTCCGTGGACAAATCCAGATTCGCCGGAAGCGATCCTTTCTCGTGGTGCGTGATTTGTGCGATGAGCTCGGTGAGTTGGCTCGCCGGCGCCGCTGAGCTGGATTTCCCGTGGGAAGCGTCCGGCCGCGCCAGTTCGGCGGCCGCCACTTCTCGAATTTTGGCCAGCATCGGCTTCTGCGTCGGCGTCCGCGGAAAATCCTGATCGCGCCAGACGACCCATCGTCGAATTTGCTGGTAGGACGCGAGCGATTGGTTCGCCACGCTCACGATGGACTCCGCTGCCGCATTCGCGTCCTTCGGAGTTTCGCGTAGCAACAGCACCGCGCAAGCCTCGGCGTTTCCATCGCCTTTCAGGTCAATGCCGGTCACCACGCAATCGCGAACATCCGGGTTCTTGCGCAGTTCCGCTTCGAGATCCTCCGGAAATACTTTCATTCCCTCCGGCGTGACGATCACATTCTTCTGCCGGCCGCGAAAATAGAGGTGGCCGGCCTCGTCGCGCTCCGCGAAATCACCCGTTCGGAACCATCCGCCTTCGCCGATCGGTGTGAGCTGGCCGCCTTTCCAATAGCCTTCGGCGACGTTCTCTCCTCGCACCAGCAGCTCGCCGTTTTCGTCGATTTTCACTTCCTGGCCCGGCAGCACTTTTCCGATCGAGCCTTCTCCCAGTTGGAAAGGATGATTGACGCTGATCAGCGACGCCGTTTCCGTGAGCCCGTAGCCCTGAATGACCGCATAGCCGATCCGCTTCCAGAACTGTTCTTCCTCGGATCGCAGCGCCGCGCCGCCCGAAATCAGCGCCCAGAATTTCCAGCCGAAGCGCGAATGAATTTTCCGGAATCGCCACCAGTTTCTCCAAAAGCTCGATTTCTCCGCCGCGGCAAAATCGCGGGAAAAATCATCAAGCCGGCCTTCCGCCTCCAATTCCCGCAGCAAGTTGTCGCGCAGAGATTCGATCAAGCGCGGCACGGTCACCAGGACGGAGACGCGCTCGCGCCGGATCGTCGCGGCTACATCGCCGGGCCGCAGCGAATCGAGAAAGATCGTCGTCCCCCCAAGAATTTGCGGAATGAAAATACCGAGAATCTGTCCGAAGACGTGGCTCAGCGGCAAGAGATTGAGAAATCTCAGCGGGTGGAAGAAACGCTCGTATTTGCGATATTTGTCGATCTCGGTCTCGATCGGCTCGAGACCCGTGAGCAGATTGCCGTGCGACAGCACCACTCCGCGCGGCTCGGCGGTGGTGCCCGACGTGAACACGATCTCCAGAATGTCGTCGCGCTCGAGCGGCGGCCCGTCATACGGCTCCGCCATCTGTCCACTCACCGCCTCCGGCAAATCTTCCAGTACGATCGCCGGAATTCCTTCGATCGGCGGCAAATCGCGCGCGATGACGCACAGCTTGGCCTGTGACTCCTTCGCGACCCGCCGGGCAAAATCCGGCGATGCGATCGCATCCATCGGCACGACGACGGCGCCCCGCAGCAGGCATCCTAAAAACGCCGCCAGCCATTCGCCGGAGCTTCCGCCCCAAATCAAGACCCGGTCGCCCCGCTCGATTCCTCGATAGACAATCTCGCGCGCAAATTGCGAGGCCACCGTGAACAGCCGCGCGTACGTCCACCGCTCCATCCGGAAGCCGCGCTGCCACACCACCGCGGTCTCCCGTCCCGGACGCGAGTCAGCGCAAAAATAATCCGCCAGTGAGCTGTGTCGCACGCCATAGCGAGTTTCGCTCACTCCCATGCAGGTTGTGAAGCAATTCGATTTTCAAATCGGCGGCTGGAAATGCGATTAAAACGCGAAACCCGGTGACGGGCTCAGCCCATCACCGGGTCTCACGAACAAGGAGGATGCGAATTCGATCTTGCGTCTAGGGTTGCGGTTGCGATTGCGACGGCGGATCGTTGGCCGCCGGTTGCGCCGCTCCATTCGATTGCGCCTTGGCTTCCGCTCTCGATTGGTCGTTGCTTTGCGTCGCGTTGGCGGTCGAGTAGTACGTCAAATAAGGCAGGAACGGCGTGATTCCCAGCGGCATCTTCTCGCGTTCGGAGAGCAACGCCACCGGCTTGTTCTTGACCATTTCCACCTGATCCGACCACGGATCGAGCTTGATTCGCGCACCCAGCGGCAAGGCTGCCACTTGATCCAGCTTGCCCGCCTGAATGTCCGGCGCCGATCCGATCAACTGCTCCGTCAGAAAAACCCGGTTGCCGAGCTTTGGATTGATCAGCGCCGGCAAAGCCTTCTGCTCCGCACCCAGTTGCTTCAGGAAGAGCCCGGCGTTCACCAGCTTGTCTTTGTAGGGCGAATTCTTCAACAGTTCTACGGCCTTCGCGTTCGCCAGCTCGGCGTCGTGCGGAGTATCGCGGAACGACAGGCGCGCCATGACTTCCGTCGTCGGTATGTTCGTCAGATCGTTAAAGCCCCACTGGTCGGTCGAAGGCTTGTTTACGATAATCTCTCCCATTTCCTGTGCCAGCATCGTCGCCAGGCTGGCTTCGTCCGGAAGCACGTCCAGAAGCCCGCGGCTGATCACGATCGTATGGCCGATGGAGAAGGACTCCAGCGTCGA
>DASPVY010000029.1:0-12581 GCA_035622115.1 Candidatus Acidiferrales bacterium | reverse complement strand
AAAAAATTTCTGCCTGCTAAAAAATTCAGGGCGTCCATCATGGACGCCCTGATTCATCCAGGCTTCGCAACCGCGGCGGATCCTGGTCTCGTTCTCCGAGCCCGCCTACTTTCCGCGAATTTCCCCGACCGCTCGCCGAAGTATCTCGATGATCCGCTTTCTCTCTTCCGGCGACGTATCGAATTTTTCGTGCAGGGCCGATCTCAGGTCGTGGCGCACTTGCCGGAATTCTGCGCGTGTTTGTTGCCACTCCGTTTTCGGTCCGGCCCCTTCCTCGGATTCGCCCGGCTCGTCATGTTCCTCCGCATATTGCTCGCGGAATTGAGCGACCTTCCGCCCAAAACGCGCAAGCTGCTCGAGCATTTCTTCCGCGCTCTTGCGGTTCTTGGTCAGGTATTCCGTCCCCTCATTGGTGATCCGGTAAAGTTTCTTGGTGCCTTCCGCTTCCGACGTCGCATAGCCCATCTCTTCCAGATACGTCAGCGCCGGATAGACCATCCCCGGGCTCGGCGCGTAGATTCCGCTCGAGTGCTCTTCGAGCGCCTTGATGATGTCGTAGCCATGCCTCGGCTTTTCGGCCAGCAGCAGCAGAATGATCAGCTGCAGATCGCCCGACGCGAACATCTTTGCTGCTCGCATTGCCGGGCCGCCCAGAAACTCAGCGCCAAACCTCCGAAAGAATCTGTGTCTGCCGAAGTGACGTGACCGGCATCCTCCTCTTCTTTGTGAAAATCGTTCTTCGTAATATCCAAACATTGAATCTCCTTTGGTACAGCAAAATACGTCTCGCAATATATCTTGTGATATATCTACGTGTCAATAGACCATTGCACAGGTTGACTAACCCTATCTAATCTGCTGATACGTCAGATGTTATAGAGTCGCTCGATGCCGAAGATTCCGGGGATTTTCTTGATGCCGGCTAGGATCCTCTCGAGCTGTTTCCGATTTTCGATGTCCAGCGCCACTTCCACCCGCGCGTGCAAATCTTCGCCGCCGCTCTCAAACGTGCGTATGTTCGCGCCGGCATCGCTGATCGCGCTGGTAATGTCAGCCAGCATTCCGGGCCGATCCTCAGTGCGGATACGCAGCCGGACCGAGAACATGGCCTCGGTCGCATCGCCCCATTCCACCGGAATCCGGCGCTCGACTTCGTAGAGGAGTTTTTGCACGTTCGGGCATGCGGTGCTGTGCACGGCAATCCCGCGCCCGCGC
This sequence comes from Candidatus Acidiferrales bacterium, assembly GCA_035622115.1. Taxonomy (GTDB): domain Bacteria; phylum Acidobacteriota; class Terriglobia; order Acidiferrales; family UBA7541; genus Palsa-147. The sequence goes on along the minus strand of DASPVY010000029.1, from coordinate 11,366 downwards.
GTGACGTACCCGACGATTTCGTCGCCCGGAATTGGATTGCAGCACTTCGAGCGATACACCATCAAGTCGTCGTGGCCGCGCACGAGAATCGCGCCTTCGTGCATTCCCAGCGCGCGCTTGACTGCCGAAACGAACTTGGGCGGCTGCGGTTGTTCCGGCTGATCGCCCGGCGCCACGCCCGTCGCTTTGCTGATCACCTGCCGCGCCGACCATTTGCCGTAGCCCAGATCGGCGTACAGATCATCCACACGTGCGCAGCCATACTCCGACGCAACCCGCTGCAGCGCTTCGTCCGAAATCTGCTTGAGGCTTACTCCGGCCTGGCGCGCTTCGCGTTCGAGCAGCCGCCGTCCCACCACCGTGGCCTCTTCGCGCTCGTGGAGATTGATCCAGTGCCGGATCTTGCTTCTGGCGCGCGATGTTTCCACATACGTGAGCCAATCGCGGCTCGGGGCGTGGCCCTTCTGCGTCAGAATTTCGACGACGTCGCCGTTGGCCAGGGCGTGCCGCAACGGAACGATCTGCCCGTTCACTTTCGCGCCCACGCACTGGTTGCCCACTTCCGTGTGAATCGCGTAGGCAAAATCCACCGGCGTCGCGCCCCGCGGCAGCACCACCACGCGGCCCTTCGGCGAAAACGTATAGACCTCTTCGGGATACAGATCGACTTTCAGAGTCGAGAGAAATTCGCTCGGCTCCTCCATCTCCTGCACCCACTCGATCAGTTGCCGCATCCAGAGGATTCGCTGGTCTTCCGATTGCGCTCCCGGCGCTGACGAAGCCCCCGCCACGCTCCCGTCCTTGTATTTCCAGTGCGCCGCCACTCCCTGCTCGGCGATGCGGTGCATCTCCTGCGTGCGAATCTGCACTTCAAACGGCTGGCCCGCATGAATCACCGTGGTGTGCAGCGATTGATAAAGATTTGGCCGCGGCATCGCAACGTAATCTTTAAAGCGTCCGGGCACCGGCCGCCAGATCTGATGAACCACTCCCAGCGCCGCGTAACAATTCTTCACCGTATCCGTGATCACCCGCACCGCCAGCAGGTCGTAGACCTGATCGAGCGGGCGCTGCTGCGACTCAATTTTGGCGTGCAGCGAAAAGAGCCGCTTGATCCGGCCCTCGACCTCGGCGGGTATGCCGCTGGCGACCATCTTTTCGCGAATCGTCTTCTGCACGTCGGCCAGAAACTTGTCGTGGACTTTCCGTTTCGACTCGACCCGCTTTTGCAATTCGATGTACGCCACCGGTTCGAGATAGCTGAATGCCAGATCCTCGAGCTCGCCGCGCATCAGGCCCATGCCCAGACGGTTGGCCACCGGCGCGTAGATATCAATCGTCTCGCGGGCGATGCGCTGCTGGCGCTCCGGCTCCAAGTACTGCAGCGTGCGCATGTTGTGCAGCCGGTCGGCGAGTTTGATCATGACCACGCGGACGTCGTTGACCATCGCCAGAATCATCTTGCGGACGTTTTCTGCCTGGCGCGCTTCCGGAGCCTGGAAGCCCAGCCGGCTGATTTTCGTCGTGCCTTCGACGAGCCGCGCGATCTCGGGTCCAAACATTTCCGAGATGCGGTCAACTTTGACTTTCGTATCTTCCACCACGTCGTGCAGCAGCGCCGCGCACAGCGTGGTCACGTCGAACTTCATGTCCGCCAGGATGTGCGCCACTTCCAGAGGGTGCGAAAGATACGGCTCGCCCGAGGCCCGCGTCTGTTCGGCGTGGCGCTCGGCCGCGAAATCGTATGCGCGCCGCAGAAGCTCCACGTCGTCGCCGGCGCGGTTTTTGCGCATTTTGTCCATCAGCTCGACAAAGCGCAGGTCGAGGATTCGCCGCGCAGGCGCGGAAGTCACGGATTTGGGCTGCGGGTTCATGGCCTATCCCGATTTTATCATTTTAATCGTTGGGGAAGCGCCCGGCTCCGCCGCGCGCAATGCCTGTGCTCGAACGGAAAGCGCCAGTCAGAAAAAGAAAAACCGCTTTCGGCGTTTCGGCGTCGCGCCCGGCGCCTGTCCCAGCTCCGCGGGGAGTTCCGGTCTGTACGGCAGCGGTTGCCCGTCAAAGGCAGCCCGGGGATTCTCCTCAAAGAGCGACCTCGCGACCTTCTCGCCCTTCTCTTCAGCGACTTTGTCGTAGGCCTCTTTCAACTTCAGCTGCCGCGATGTCAGATTGTGCGCGTCGCTCGCGATGAAGTGGATGATGCCCTCTTCCAGCCACATTTCCGCCAGCAGTTGCGCCTGCGATCCGAATCTCCCCAGCAGGGATTGCGCGGTCACCTGGACGTAGCAGCCCTGCCGAATCCACCGGTAGAGCCGTTCGGGATTCGAGCGAATCAGCGGATTCCGCTCCGGGTGCGTGACGATCGGCGTCGCGCCATAAAGCTGAAGATGATGCAGCGTCTGGTCCATCGCCTGCGGAATGGAAAAATCGTTGAACTCCACCAGAAGATAATTTTTTTGGTTGAGCGTGTACTTCAGCGGATTCAAACGCAGGTCTTCGATGTTTTCGAAACTCAGATGAAAATCGCAGCCCGTGGCGAGGACGAGCTTTCCATCGAAATGCCCCTGCAACTCATCTCGCCGCTGGCGAATCGCATCGGGATCGAAGGGATAAGTGGAATTTGCGTGTGGTGTGGCGATGATGTGCGTAATTCCGTCGGCGATCGCCGATTCCGCCATCTGAATTGACGTTTCCAGCGAGTCCGCGCCGTCGTCGAGGCTGTGCAGGATGTGGCAGTGGATGTCTACCATGCACAAAAAGCATAGCTCATGCCCGTTGCCGCCACAACGCCGCAGCTCCGAAGTGGTCCCCTGCCGCGCGGCCGCAACCGAAATTTTTCCTCATTCCTGCTCCGGTGAATTTTCTTGAGTGGAACTCGATGCGGCAATCCGCCGCGCTACGCCTGTGTTCTGACCGGCGCCGAACTTGCCGGCGCCAGCTGCGCGGTCAGATCTTTGTGCTTTGCAAGCACCACGCGATTTCGCCCCGCTTCCTTCGCTCGATAGAGAGCCGCATCCGCGGCCTGCAGGAGCGCCTGGCTGTCCGGCGAGTCGTCCGGATTGCTCACGGCCACTCCGAAACTCAGCGAGACGTGCAGTGTGCCGCTTGAGGTCTCGAACGCGGTGGCTTCCACGCCCGCGCGCAGCCTCTCCGCGAACTGCATCGTTCCAGTGCTGTCGGAATTGGGCGCGAGAATCAGGAATTCCTCTCCTCCGTACCGTCCAAGGGAATCGTACGCGCGAAGCAGTCCCGACATTCTTATCGCCACCCCGTGCAGAATCGCGTCGCCCGTGAGATGCCCGTGCGTATCGTTCACCTGCTTGAAGTGATCGATGTCACCCAGGATGACTCCCACACTGGCATGCTCGCGCCGCGCGCGTATCAATTCTCTCGTCACCGCGTTCAAAATCGCTCCGTGGTTCAAGAGACCCGTCAACGCGTCGTGCATCGCCTGGAACCGCAGCGCGTCCCGCGCCGCAATCAATTCATCCTGCAGGTTCAGAATCCGCTCGCCGACGAACAGCCGCGCCCGTAACTCCTCCGTGTCCACCGGCTTGGTCAGGTAGTCGTCCGCGCCCGCTTCAAGGCCGGCGAGAATGTCTTTCTTCTCCGTGCGCGCGCTCAGCAGCAACGCATAGATGTAGGCGTGGTCCTTCAATTCGCGAAGCTTCTTGCAAACCTCCGGTCCTTCGAGTCCCGGCATCATCCAGTCGAGCACCGCCAGCCGCGGCGCATCTTCTTTCCCCAGCGCTGCAAAAGCATCGGCGCCGTTTTCCACCGCGGTGACGCCGTAGCCCCACCTCTCGAGCAGCCCGAGGAGCACACGGCGCGCGATCGGGTCGTCCTCGGCAATCAGGATTGTTTTCTTGCCCGGGTTTTCTGTACTCATCGAAGCTCCTCACTCTCTCTCACTTCGGAGGCCGCGTTCACACTCATTCGCGTCTCGAGCACGGGAAATTGTGCAGTGAAATGGAACACGCTCCCGCGGCCCACTCCGTCCTCCAACCAGATCCGTCCGCCCATCAATTCCAACAGCCGCTTGGTCATGGCCAGGCCCAGTCCCATGCCCCCGAACCGCCGCGAGGCCGAGCCGTCGGCCTGTGTGAATGCGTCGAAGATCACTTCGCGTTTTCCTGGAGGAATGCCGATCCCCGAATCGCGGACTGTGAAATGCAGCATGGCGTAGAGATGGCAGCGCGTCTCGACGTTCACCGAGACGCAGATCCCGCCCTCGTTGGTGAATTTGACCGCATTGCTGACGATGTGCGTCACGATCTGCTTCAGCCGCGCCGCGTCGCCGACGATCTCGTCAGGGACATCGGGGTGCACCAGGAGCGAAAACGTCAGGTTTTTCTCTTGAGCTCGAGCCGCCGGTAGCTCGACCGCTTCTTTGAGCAATGGCCGGAGCAGAAACCGCTCGGGCTCGAGCTCGAGTTTTCCGGCTTCGATTTTCGAAAAATCCAAAACAGCGTTCACGATGCGCAGCAGGGATTCGCCGGAGGACCGCACCAGCATCACGTCTTCTCGCTGTTCAGCGCTCAGCGGCGTATCCAGCACAAGCTCGGTCAGTCCCAGGATCGCGTTCATTGGCGTCCGGATTTCATGGCTCATGTTGGCCAGGAATTCGCTCTTCGCCCGGCTCGCCGACTCGGCGGCTTCCATCGCCCGTTGCTTTTCGGCGTCCGCGCGTTTGCGCTCCGATATGTTTTCAACCACGACGAAGGCGTACAGATCGGAGACCCCGGCTTCCTGAATCACGGACATGTTCGTACGGACCCACAATGCCTCTCCCGCTTTCGTGACGTATCGCTTCTCAACCTGAGAGCCTTTCAGGTCGCCGGCGGTGAAGGCCTTCCAGACTCGGCTGAACTCTTCCAGGTCGTCGGGGTGCGTGATTTCGAGCGTCGTTTTCGAGCGCAGCTCGTTCTCGGTGTATCCGAGCATTTCCGTGATTGCCCGGTTGACGCTCAGGATTTTTCCCGCCTTGGAAAGCATCAACATCCCCATCGGACCTTCTGAAAATCCGAGTCGGAATTTTTCTTCGCTTTCCCGAAGGTTGTTTTCCGCCAGTAGTTTTTCGGAAATCACTGCGCCGAGGCACAATCCGGTCAGCGAGAGGATCAGCATCACGACTTTGAGGAGTGAAAACCGGTGCGGGTCGGCGGGAAACATTTGCAGGATTTCCATCGCTCCGAAATTCAGCGCTGCGATTCCAATGGTTGCGCCGGGCAGCCCGTGCCGGACCGCGAGCCAGATAATCGGAAGGAAAAACAGATAGTAGAACTCGTGGTTTCTGGCATTCTCCGATGCGAATGTGATCCAAAGCGCGGCCACAATCGCAGCGCCTTGCCCGCCGGCTTCGAGCGCGCCAAGCAGCCGCTTCCGAGGGTCTGGCGAACGGGCGGACGAGGATCGCGGCACCGGTATCGACACGACGTATCCGCCGTAGGCGTCCGCCAGATACGGGATCAGACACATTTGAAGAAACGGCGCGAAACAGATGATCGCTACCGCGTCTCCGATCCACCAACTGAACGCAGCCGTCCAGTAGTTGCTCGGATGGACCGTGCGATCGAGGGTGTCGGCCCATGCTCCGGCTGCGCCCACGCACAATGAAACGGCCAGCGCGAGAACCACGTAGAACACGACTTCGTGCAACGGACGAAACCGCGCCCAATGCTTGCGCCGGTACCGCAGGACCTCTGCAGCCGACCAGTATCCGCAGGTGGCAATCGAAACTCCGAGAAGAAGCGCGATGGAGTGCAGCGACTGGTGGTCGTTGATAACCCCCGCTAGAAGTCCGGCGGCCAGCATCCACGGTACGATCGAAGCTCCAAACGCGATCAGGAACGCGACCGACAGGCCCGCCGGCGGATACCACGCGCTGATTCCCGTGAACACCTGGAAATGAACGCTCGTACGATCCAGCAAGATGTACGCGACGACAAAGCCAATTTGGATGGCGAGTCGTGTGAATCTTCTCGATCGCGGCGACGGCGCACCTGAAACCGCCCGGCTCTCCGATTCAGCCGGTGTTTCATCGGCGACGTCCAGCGCGTGGGAAGAATCGCTCAACTCGGCACCTTTCTCGTGTACGCTTCCAGCTCTTCAAGCAGCTTTTGTGCCTCGGTTTCGATCTGGGCGAAAAGCGCGTCGGCATTCTCCAGCGTTTTCTCGTGCGCCTCTTTTTCCAATTCCCGCGCCGCTGCGATCACCGAGGGCGCAAAAAAGTAGCTCGCCGCGCCCTTGAGCGAATGTGCGCCGAGCTCGACGGCCTTCGGGTCCTTCCTCCCGATGGCGACTCGAATACTGTCAAGCATCTTTGGGCATTCCGCTTCCAGCAGCATGATCAATTCGTTCAATATTTCTTGGTTTTTCCCCACTCGCTCGAGTGCGCGCGCCGCGTCCCAGATAGGTTCCGGCTCGGCTTCACTCGCTGCCACCGTCGCTGTGGGCTCATATTTCTTCAGCAGCGCTTGGAGTTCCACGGTATGCACCGGCTTCGTAAGGTAATCGTCCATCCCCGAATCCAGGCACCGCTCGCGATCGCCCTTCATGGCGTGGGCCGTCATCGCGATGATCGGGAGATGTTTGCCCGTGGATTTCTCGCGCTCGCGGATCGCGCGCGTTGCTTCGAACCCGTCCATCTCCGGCATCTGGACGTCCATCAGCGCGAGATCGAATGCGTCGTGCCCTGCCATCTGCACGGCCTCGCGCCCGTTCAACGCGCTGAGCACGTCGTGCCCGAGCTTTTCCAGCAGCCGTGTGGCCACCAGCCGGTTCACGGCATTGTCCTCGGCCAGCAGAATTCGCATGCCAGTTCTCCCTTTTCGAATCGAGTAACGTGTGACCACTCCCGGATCTTTGGTTTCCTCGTCGATCAACATCACCTGCGAGATGGTGTTGAGAAGCTCGGATTGCTGGACGGGCTTCGTGAGGTAGCCCGCAATGCCCATTTCGCGGCAGCGCGCGCCTTCTCCCCGCTGCGCGCTCGAACTGAGCATCAGAATCTTCGGCGCGTCATTCTGCCAGCGCGTCAGAATTTCGCGCGCCACTGAAAACCCATCCATCCCCGGCATCTGCACATCCATAAGCACCAGTGCGAAAGCCGCGCCCGACGTCCGCGCCATCTCGAGCGCCTCCAGCGCCGCTTCGCCGCCGGCGACGCTCTGCGGCGCCATGCCCCAGGACTTCAATAATTCGTCCAGAATGGTCCGCATGGTTTGGTTGTCGTCCACCACCAGCACTTTCAGGTCGCGCAGCGCTTCGCGGGCATGCGGCCAGGTGCGTCGCACTTTCTCGTCCGCGCGTCCGAAGGGAATCGTGAAGTGAAACGTGCTGCCCCGGCCCAGTTCGCTCTCGGCCCAGATTTGGCCGCCGAAAAGTTCCACCAGGCGCCGGGTGATCGCCAGGCCCAGTCCCGTTCCGCCGTGCTTCCGCGTGGTCGACGAATCCGCTTGCGTGAACGCTTCGAAGATGAGGCCAATCTTTTCCGGCGATATGCCGATCCCGGTGTCGCGCACTTTGAAATGCAAAACCACACTCGATTCGCTCTCGGACTCTTGCTCCACCTCGAGAATCACTTCGCCCTTCTCCGTGAACTTCAGGGCGTTGCCGATCAGGTTCACCACGATCTGCCGAAGGCGCCCGGGATCTCCCGTCACCCAGGCGGGCACATTCGGCTTGATCCGGCACGCGAGTTCCAGGCCGCGCTGATTGGCCCGATGCGCGAGCGTGTGCATGGTTTCGCCGAGCGTGTCCCGGATGGACATGTCGACTTTCACGAAATCGAGATGTCCCGCCTCGATTTTCGAGAAGTCCAGAATGTCGTTGATCAGCGTCAGCAGTGAGTCCGCGGAACTTTTCACCGTGGCCAGATACTCGCGCTGCTCGGGTGTCAAGTCGGTATCGAGCGCGAGTTCGACCATCCCCAGAATCCCGTTCATCGGTGTACGGATTTCGTGGCTCATGTTGGCCAGAAAATCGCCCTTGGCGCGGCTTGCGGCCTCCGCCAATTCCTTGGCGCGCTGAATTTCGATTTCCGCCTGCTTTTGCACGGTCACGTCCCGCGCCAGGACGCAGATCGTCTGGTAGGAGCCGTCCTCGGAAGGAATCGGCGTGCACCTGCCTTGAAACCAGCGTTGGCCGCTCGGCATGTTCACAGGTAATTCGAGCGTCTCGCTTTTTCCCGTTTTCACCAGGCGCTGCAGCATCTCCGTGATCACGCTGTGCTCGTCGTAGACCTCCGACAGGCGCCGGCCGAGTAATTCCTTCTTCGGTTTGATCAGCATTTCTTCGCGCTGCGTCCAGATGTTCAGGTAGGTGCCGTCGGCATCGAACTCAAACACTATGTCGTCGATCGAACCGATGAGCGCCTGTAAACGCTCTTTGCTGTTCCGCAGCGCCTCGGCCGCTTTCTCTCGCTCCGCCATCTCGATTTGCAGCGCGCGCGTGCGCTCTTCCACGCGTTCTTCCAGCACTTCATGGATTTGCAGCGACGCTTTCTCGTGCTCCTCAACGCGCGCCAGCACGGCATTGAACTGGTCGTCCAGGTATCCGATCTCGTCGTCGGTGGTTTTCTTCGCGCGCAGTGAGAAGTCGTTGGTCGTGGCAATTGTGAATGCCGTCTGCGCGAGTTCCAGAATCGGCTCGGCAACGTGCTGCTGTAATCGCCAGGCCACCCACGTTGCCACAATCGCCGCCACGATAAGCGCCAGCGAAAGAGTCTCAATATCTTCCAGAAGGTCGGCACGCACCTGGCTCAAATCGGCTTCGAGCACAGCCGTGCCAATCTTTTCGTGCGCGGAGTCGATCTCCTGTGCCGCGGTAAAGAAATGGCCTCTTCGGGCAGGCTCGAATGCGGTCGGGGCAGCGGCCGGCTCGCCGGCGCGGTCATACTCCGCAACAACATTATTTCCGTCTCGGTCCCTCAGCCACCCGTGCACAATCTGATTCCGAGACGCCAGCGATTCCAGGATCGCCGCGCCGGCCGCGGAATCCCTCGTCGTGACCGCGCTCGCGCTCCTCGCCGCGATGATCTTTGCCCACACGCCCAGGTCGTGCTTCGCCTCTCGCCGCAGATTCAGCACATCGACGACGCCGAAGACCAGGTACATCAAGGTCACCGCAACCGCGCAGCTCAGCATCGCTGCGCGCTGGATTTTTTGATTGAGCGAAACTCGTACCGTCGGGACCATGATTCTGCGCGAGGCTGCAAGCCGATCGCGGCGAGACTCCTCCGCGTGACTCCCAAGCACAATTCGCGCCAAATTCAATGTGGAACATATATGTATCTAGCTGAAAAGGAACGGCTTAGACGACGCCGTCTGCGCCGGGCCCGAATTCCCGCCCTTCCACCCGGTTCTGTCCCAATTTGACAGTCCATTCTGAAACTCGCCTGTCTTCCGTTCGCAACCGGACTGTAATCCTCCCGTAACTTTTCCTATCAACTCTGCAGGCAGAATGGAGCAGGTGCTCGCCTTGCCTCGACGGGCCGCTTCCATTATCGTGTTCCAGAGAAAGGTCATGCGCACGTGATCAAGAAGCGAATTCTGGTGATCGAGGACGACCGCGACATCGTCGAACTCGTTCGTTACAATTTTGAAAAAGACGGATTTCAGGTTCTGACGGCCAGCGACGGCTCAACCGGGATGGCTCAAGTGAAAAAGACGCCGCCGGACTTGCTGGTTCTCGATCTCATGCTGCCAAAAGTTTCCGGGATCGAAATTTGCAAAGAGATTCGCCGCGATCCGTCATTGAACCGCCTGCCGATTCTGATGTTGACGGCGCGCGGCGAAGAAGCGGACCGCGTGGTCGGACTCGAGTTGGGAGCCGACGATTACGTCACCAAGCCTTTCAGCCCGCGCGAGCTCGTGGCGCGCGTCAAAGCCTTGCTGCGCCGCGTGGAGCCGACCGGCACAACCGAACGCACCATCGACGTCGGCGCGCTGCACATCGATCCAGCGGCCTATCGCGTGACGCGCTCCGGAAAAGCGGTCCCGCTCAGCACCCTCGAATTTCGTTTGCTGTATTATCTGGCTGCGCGGCCGAACAAGGTCTTTTCGCGCGATCAATTGCTCGATGCCGTCTGGGGCACCGATCGCTTCGTGACGCCGCGCAGTGTGGACGTCTACGTCCGCCGTTTGCGCGAGAAGATCGAGGAGAATCCGCAATACCCGTCGTTCGTGAAGACGATCCGGGGCGCGGGCTATCTGTTTGAAACTCGTGCGAGCTAAGCTCTTCTGGAAACTCGGAATCACCTACTTGGCGCTGCTGGTCGCAGCCCTCATTCTTGTCGATTTTTACGCCGCGCGAATTTTTCGCACCGATGCGCTGAGCGCCGGCGGGGAAACGGCCGCAGCCATCGAAGCGACCATTGCCGCGTTCCGCGAGCGGCTGTTTCTCGCCTCGCTTTTGATTCTGATTCTAGGCGGCGCCGCCTCGCTCATGTTTTCCCGCCGGTTTTCCGCGCGAATCGAGCGGCTCAAGGATTTCACCCGGCGCGTGAGCGCGGGCAATTTTCAGCCGCTGCCGAGCGACGATAGCGACGACGAACTCGCCGATCTGGGCCGCGCCCTCAACGACACCGCTTTGCACTTCGAGCGCACCATCCTCGCGCTCACCGGCGAGCGCAACCAATCCGGCGCCATCTTGCGGAGCATGGTCGAGGGCGTCGCGGTGATTGACGCCAAAGAGCGAGTGGTTTTCTGCAACAGCGCCTTCGCGGAAATCCTGAATCTAGCGTTCACGGAGTGCGAGGGACGCCCGCTGGTCGAGCTCGTACGCCAAGCCGATTTGCTCGATCTCGCCCGGCGCGTCCTGGCCGGCACGGTGAATCTGCAGAGCGAACTCACCATCGGCACCGTGATGCCGCGAAGCTTCGCCGTCACCGCGTCCCCGCTGCCCGCCAACACGCCGGGCACGAACGGCGCCGTGATCGTGCTGCACGACATCACCGAGCTGCGCCGCCTCGAGCGCGTGCGGCAGGATTTCGTGGCCAATGTGTCCCACGAATTCCGCACGCCGCTCACCGCGATCCAGGGATTTGCCGAAACTTTGCTCGGCGGCGCGCTCGAAGACGAGAAAAACAACCGCCGCTTCCTCGAAATCATTCGCGACCACGCCGCTCGCCTCGGCCGCCTCACCGACGATCTTCTGAAGCTGGCGCGCATCGAGGCCGGGAAGCTCGAAGTCGAATTTCAGCCCGTTTCTGTTGCCGAACTGGTGGAAAGTTGCGCCGCGATCGCGCTCATGAAAGCAAGCCATCGCGAGATCGCGCTCAATCTTTCCTATCCGCCCAGCCTTCCGGCGGTGCTCGGCGACGCCAGCCTCCTTCGCGAAGTGATTCAGAATCTGCTCGACAACGC
>DASPVY010000028.1:0-3137 GCA_035622115.1 Candidatus Acidiferrales bacterium | reverse complement strand
GCTCGGTTGCACCGGCGCGAAGCTGACGGCAACCATTCTCCGCGAGCTCGAGCGCCGCAGCCAGCGCTACGGACTCGTCACCATGTGCGTCGGCGGAGGTATGGGCGCCGCCGGAATCCTCGAGCGCGTCGCATAATCTGCCTCACGCCGGCATTTGTGGGGTCCGTCGTCATCTTGCCCTGTGGGGTCCGTCGTCCTGTTTCGTCTCTATCCTTTGGCCTGTCGCCGCTCGCTGCCTCGATTTGTGCCGTTTCCTTTCCTCTGTGGGGTCAGTCGTCCTGTTTCCTCTCCAGCTTCGGTCCTTGCTGCGCGGTCGGCATCGATTTGTGCCGTCGCGTTCACTAAGACGGACCACTTTCGGTTTTGCCCGTGGCGTTTTTTGCCGCGGGTTCTCAGCCCTTCTCCCCGCCTTCTCGTGGCCTCAGGATCTGGTTTTCTCTGCCGCTCCTCCGCCATGCGCGGCCTGCCTTTGCCGCTGACTGCTGTTCTCGCGGTCAGTTGTCCACCTCTGCGTTTGCGCGTAGGATAATGTTTACTGCGGTCTCTGCGCGATTCTCGATTCTTTACGCCGGAGACCTGGGCCGAGGAGGCATTCGTGGCGACTTCCACCATTTCTCAAAATCTGCTCCGCGGCGGCGCGTTTCTCATCACCGCCTGCCAGCCCGATGATGTCTTCACCCCGGCCGATCTTTCCGACGATCAACGCCTGATTGGCCAGACCGCCGAAGAGTTTGTCGCCAAGGAAGTGCTTCCTTTCACTTCCGATCTCGAGCAGCACAAAGCCGGCTTGATGCCTCAACTGTTGAAAAAAGCCGGTGAACTGGGCTTGCTCGGCGGCGCGATCCCCGAGGCCTATGGCGGCGCGGGCCTCGATAAAATCTCTGCCACGGTCCTGGCGGAAAAGCTCGCGGCGTACGCGTCGTTTGCGGTCACGCACGGCGGACACGCCGGAATCGGAACCATTCCCATCGTCTATTTCGGAACCGAAGCGCAGAAAAAGAAATATCTGCCGAAAATCGCCACCGGCGAGCTGATTTCCTGTTATTGCCTCTCGGAGCCGCAAGCGGGCTCTGACGCGCTCGCAGCGCGCACGCGCGCCGTTTTGTCGCCCGACGGCAAGAACTGGATTCTGAACGGCCAGAAAATGTGGATCACCAACGGCGGCTTTGCCGACGTCTATGTGGTCTTCGCCAAAGTGGACGGCGAGAAATTTTCCTGCTTCATCGTTGAACGCGGCTATCCGGGCTTCTCGGTTGGCGCGGAAGAAAAAAAGATGGGCATCAAGGGAAGCTCGACGGTTCCGATCTTTTTTGAGAATTGTCCCGTGCCCAAGGAAAATCTTCTTCACGAGATTGGCCGCGGCCACATCGTTGCGTTCAACACTTTGAACGTCGGGCGATTTTCTCTCGGCGCCTACTGCCTCGGCGGCGCAAAGAAAGTTCTCGAAGCTTCGTCGAAGTATTCCAAGGAGCGCACCGCCTTCGGCAAGCAGTTGCGCGAATTCGGCCTGATTCGCGCCAAGCTGGGCGAGATGGCCATTCGCATTTTCGCTGTGGACTCGATGATTTACCGCTCGGCCGGAACGATTGATGCCGCCGTCTCTTCGCCGCAGGGGGGATCCGACAAAACGCAGCAAGCCATGCAGGTGCTCGAAGAATATGCGATCGAAAGTTCGATCAGCAAAATCTATGGCAGCGAGACCGTGGACTTCTGCGTGGATGAAGCTGTGCAGATTTTCGGCGGTTACGGTTTCCACGAGGATTACCCGGTCGCGCGCGCCTATCGCGACAGCCGCATCAACCGCATCTTCGAAGGCACCAACGAAATTAATCGCATGCTCATCATCCAGATGTTGATGAAACGCGCGACGAGCGGCGTTCTGCCTCTCATCCCCGCCGCCCTGAAACTCGCCGACGAAGTTCTGGCCGGGCCCTCGGTGGAAGAAGCTCCCTCCGGCGCTCTTGCCGACGAAGAGCGCACGCTGGCTCAGGCCAAGAAAATATTCCTGCTGGCTTCCGGCGCGGCGGTTCAGAAATTCCGCGAGAAACTCGCTGACGAGCAGGAAATCGTCGCCTCGCTGGCCAACATCGTCATGGAAATCTACGCCATCGAGTCAGTTTTGCGGAGAACACAAAAAGCGCGAGCGGGGAGAGGAGAAGCGGGGGCAAATGTGATGACTGCGGGGGCGAATGTGATGACTGCGGCAGCAAGGGCATTCATCTATGGAGCGGGGGATCGGGTGGAAAAGGAAGCGCGGACGGCGCTGGCGGCGACGCTGGAAGGCGACATGCTGCGCACGCAAATGGCGGTTTTAAAGCGTTTTTCGAAGCGGGAGCCCGTGGACGTGGTCGCGCTGCGCCGGGTGGTCTCCGACGCGGTTCTCGCGCAGGATCGCTATCCGTTCGAAGGGCGGTAAAAATAAGGCAGTAAGATTGGAGACTTAGTCCGCCTTAAAAGTCGAGGTTTTCGCGCCCGACCGCGGCGGTCGCCATCTCAGGGAAAAGAGGCTCAATCCTGGAGACAAGAAGCGCAATCCTGAACCGAAGAAACCGGTAGAAACCGGGTCCCGGCGTACTGGAACTGCAAATTTGTAGGCGGTATCCCGCTCTGGTAAGTTCTTTCTCCCCAAATTGCACTCTCCGCACGAATTATTTTTTGCGGCGAGCGCGTTTTCAATGAGTTAGCGGCGAGCCCTTTGGACCCCGTCTTGCATCCAAGCAGCATGAGGGGTGAGCGGGTGTCCACCAACGAATTGGGGAAAAAGAAAAATCTGAAACGCAGCATCTGGTTGATCGTAGGAATCATTCTCGTACTTCAGCTCTATTTCGTTCGGGAGCTCCTGGCGGCGGAGCTCATTTTCGGAATTGCGTTCGCGGTTCTGTTCTCGATCGTTTTGCTTATTTATGCGATCGGGCGAATCGGTGAACGCGGGTTCTTCTGGGCGGAATCTCGCGCGAGGGTGCTGGCGGCGCCAACTCGCAAGTGGATGACCGTGCTCGAAGAGATCAGTAGAAAGCCATTCCGCCATCCACGTTCAGAATCTGCCCAGTAATTGCATTCGCTTCGTCCGACACGAGGAAAACGGCCGCAGCGGCGATCTCTCCCGCCGTCTGCGGCCGTCCCTGTAATATTCCCTC
>DASPVY010000027.1:0-6456 GCA_035622115.1 Candidatus Acidiferrales bacterium | reverse complement strand
CCCCGAACAGAAATGGCGTCCTTACGTCGGATTCGGCCTCGGTTTCACCCACGACTCAAATTCCGGCGGGAATCCAGATGACACGGAGTTCTCGTACAATATTGGCGGCGGCATAAAATACTACTTCTCACGCCGCTTCGGTTTCCGCGGCGACGTCCGCTATACGCCAACGTACGCGAACTCTACTCCGGCGACGTATTGTGACCCATTCGGCAACTGCTTCGTCGCGAATCAGCGAAATTACATCAGCCGCGCGAGCTTGGAAGGCGGCTTGATTATCCGATTCTAGTTCCGCAATCCGCAGGAAGCGCGCCGGGCAGATGTTCACGAGTTCAGGCGCGCTTCGCTGTGATCTCGCGGACGGCCCGGTACCCCTGATCGATTGCCGCGTTTGTGTATGCGTACGCCTCGGCGTCCGAATTCGCGATATGAATTCGGCCGAACGCCTGGCGCCCGATGACGCACGGCTGTTCCGCTTCCGAGAAATCCGGATCGTAAAGCGAGTTGTATTCGTAGGCGTAGCCGTGCGGCCAGCGGTTCACCGTAATCGCCTCGATATCGTTTGCCGGATCAAATCCACCTGCCGAGAGCATCCGGCCGAGCTGCTCGCGGAGGTTGCGTTCAAACGTTTCGAAATTCATTCGCAGCATTTTTTCACGTCCCGCTTTTTGCTGCTCGCGTGCGGAAAGCCCCGGCTTGCATGGAATAAAATCCATATGCAGCAAACAGGATTCCTCTGGATTCGACGGAAAGTGGTAGTCACCGATGCTCACCGGAAAATCGAGCGTCGCTTCCTGATAAAACGCACCGCGGCATGAGATGCCGCTTACCTTCAGTTTTTCAAATGAGGTCCAGTTTCGAATCTGCACGTTTGTGTAAACCAGCGGTACTTTCACGCCGTACGCGAGTGCGTCTTTCTGCTTGTCGGTCATTTCGGGACAGAGGTACGGGATGACCATGTTCCAGCACGCCAGAATGCACGCCTTCGCGCGGACCGAGCGCGCCGCGCCACCGCGCACATAAGTCACCTCAACTTCGTTGCCTGACGTGGGGTCACTCGCGCTGCCGCCGATGTTCCGTGCTCGGACCGCCGTCGAATTCAGCCGTATTCGCAGCGGGGAGCCCGGATCATCGAGCTTTGAGTAATCGATTCTCGCGGTAACGATGTCTTCCATCGTGTGACCCGGCGCCGCAGCGGGCACGAGCGAGCGCACCAGCAGCCGCGCGATCGATGCATTTCCATCCGGAAAATGATAGATATACGGCGCGCGAACGTCCTGCAGAGTAACTTCGTAGCCGAGACCCGGCCCGGGCGGCCCGGACAGGTCCATCCCCGCAAATCCGGGCTCGCCGAGTCCCGCGAGATCGCCCGCGGGCACCGCCTCGACGCCCACGCCGTAAAGCCCGTAGGTTGACTCCTGAAAGAATGGAATCACGCCCGGGTGAACTTTCACATCATTGAGCAGAAAATCCTTGTAACTGGTGCGGGCAAGATGCAGCTTCTTCTGTTCGCGGTTCATCGCAGGCAGATAGTCCACCTTTTCGGTGTAAAGCCGGACGACATCGGCCTGCGCCTCTTTGGACAGCGGCGTCTGAGCCAGGAATTCGGGCCACGGTAATTCGCCCATTCCCCGCGCCAGTCGGTCTTCGCCAAACTGCTCCTTGGCGAAAAACATTGCGCGGCTTAGTCCGCGCGACTTATAGAAATTGCTGTCAAAATATTTTCTGAAGCTTTCAACTTCAATGCCCAATTCGCGCAGCAATCCCATCGCCTCGGCGCTGTAATGTTTCGGTCCGGCAATCGATTGCGTTCCTCCATAGCCCAGCAGCATCCGGTCCTTCGCCTGAAACTCATTCCGTTTTGCGTGGCCGCCGAAATCGTCGTGATTTTCGATCACGAGGATGCGGGCATTTGCTCCCGCCGCTTGCCGATAAAAATAAGCGGCCGCCAGCCCGCTGATCCCGCCGCCAACCACGATCAAGTCGTAACTCTCCGAATCAGGCGTGGGTTTGTTCCACGTCTCACCGTCGCGCATGGCATGAGCGATTTCCCACGAGCCATCGTGATCGCCGCGCATTCCGTTTCGCAACGGCGGGTAATAGCTCGATTCTTTCTCGGGTGCGAACGGCGATTGCGGTAAGCCAAATGAGTCGAACCAGGCGTGATGCCGAAAGGCGAGCGTTCCTCCGACTGCAATACTGAATCCGTTCAGAAAATCGCGTCTCGTGATCGCGCGATACATCCCGAGTTCGCGATCGCGTTTTTTCTCATGCACCGGTACCCCCTGAATTTTTTCCCGAGACCCTGCTGCATGCCCCGAGCACTGAGTGATTGCCCATGCAGGATAGTCGAACTCATGCGACGTGAAAAGTGATTCCGCGTTTAGAATGATCTGCGCCAGGTGTTCCCTGCCGGGATAAATAGAATGAAAATTTCTGCCATTCGGCGCTTGCGTCGTAACCAACTTCCGGCCAGCACCGTCCAACTCGCGCGATTTCTGATCGGCAAGACGCTCGTGCGCGAGCTCCCGTCGGGACGCTTGAGTGGAAGAATCGTCGAGACCGAAGCCTATCTCCCGGACGATGCCGCCTGCCACGCATTTCGCGGCCCAACGCCGCGCAATCGCTCACTCTTTCTCGAGCACGGCCACGCCTACGTCTATTTCATTTACGGCTCTTCGTTCATGATGAACGTTTCCGGGGAAAAGCCTGGCATCGGGGCCGGAGTGCTCTTGCGCGCGATTGAGCCGATCGAAGGAATCGATTGGATGAAGCGTCACCGGCGCACGAAGCAGCTGCTGGATCTAGCCCGCGGCCCCGGTCGGCTGGCATCGGCTATGAAAATCGACCATCGCCTCGATGGCGTGGATCTTTGCGCAGACGGCCCGATCTGGTTGGGAACCGCGATTCGCCGTCGTGGCGCAATCGGCGCGAGCTGCCGCATCGGAATCACCCGCGACGCCCATCTGATTCTGCGGTTCTACGAGCGGGGAAATGCTTTCGTCAGCGGACCTGCTAGACTTCGCGCCTGACCTGATCTTTCGTTCCAACTAGGATATCGGCGGCGTTGGGTTCATGTGGGGTCCGTCGCCATGGATCGTGCGCACATGGAGCGATGCGCTGGCGCTGGCATCGATTTGAAATGTGGGGTGCGCGTGAGACGGACCGGATTAGAAGAGCCGCCCCGGTGAAAGCTACCGCGGGCAAAACCGAAAATGGTCCGTCTTCTTAATCAACGCAGCAGTTTAATTCGATGCGGTCAACCGCGACACGCCCCAGCTGGGATACGAATCATGACGACGGACCCCACAGGTGAATGCGCCGCCCCCAGGTTCATGCGGCGCGGTGATCCGAAGTGCGATAGGATGCTCGGCTCGCCGTGCGCAGCGAATCGCGTAAGCCACGAACCCAAAAGGAGAGCCATGAAATCGGATTCAAAGTCTGCTGGTCCCAGCCGAAGGGAATTCCTCGGTGCTTCCGCCGGAGTCGCGCTGGGCGGGTTGCTGGCAGACTCTCGGTCGGATGCTTTGAGTCGGCCCTTCGCGCCGCTTTCCTCTCCGAATCCCTCTTCGCCGCGCCGCATCATCATTGACACGGATCCCGGCGTAGACGATGCCTTCGCGATTCTTCTGGCGCTGCGCTCCCCGGAATTGCAGGTCGAAGCCATCACGCCCGTCTCCGGAAATGTGCCGCTCGCGCTGACGCTTCCAAACGCGCTGCGGCTCGTGGAAATCGCCGGCCGCACCGACATCCCCGTCGCCGCCGGCGCCAGCGTTCCGCTCACACGCCGTCTCATCACCGCCAGTTACGTTCATGGCGAGGACGGCCTCGGAGGCGTGAATTTCCCGCCGCCGAAGACGAATCCAGCCGCCGAATCTGCGACCGAAATTATTCGTCGCATCGTCCGCAGCCATCCGGGCGAAGTCACCATCGTCGCCGTTGGCCCGCTCACCAACATCGCCACTGCGCTTCGCTCCGACCCCGAGCTCGCGCACATGATTCCGAATTTCGTTTTGATGGGAGGCTCAATTTCGGGCGGCAATATTACGCCGGCCGCGGAGTTTAATTTCTACGTCGACCCGGAAGCTGCGCACGTAGTGTTTCACTCCGGTGTTCCGATAACCATGGTCGGTCTCGACGTCACCCGAAAAGTTCAGCTCACGGAGAAACACGCCGCGGCGCTCGAAGCGGCTTCGAACCCGGTGAGCCAGGCCGCTGGGAAGATTGCCCGCAGCACGATTGCGCAGTATCGCCGCACCGGATTCCCCGGCGATCCGATGATGCACGATCCGCTTGCGCTGGCGACGCTCCTCGATCCGACGCTGGTTACTTTCCGAGATTATTACGTGAACATCGAGATTGAAGGCGAGCTGACGGCCGGAGAATCGCTCGCATATAGCCACGCGCCCGTGCGTCACTCGGCGCCGATTGAAGGCGGCGCCCCTCTCGACGGGCGCGTCGCGGACGAGCCGCTGCAGACAAACGCGAGGGTCGCCATTGACGTGAATGCCGAGAAGTTCATGGGGCTGCTCGTCGGACGGCTGACGGGAACGTCTTCTTAGCGCTTGCCGTCGGCATGATCTCGCCCCGCTCAGCCGGTGCGCGAAAGGAAATCCGCCCTCGGTCCACGATTCGCTTTTATTACCGTTTCTGCTACATTGACCGTCGAGCTAACACCCGCTCGCATCCAACGGGAGAAGCTGATGAACAATCTCGACCTGCGCCCTCTTTCGGTCGGCGAAGTTCTCGATCGCACGTTCACGCTTTATCGCAATTACTTTGTATTGTTCCTGGGCATCTCTGCAATCCCTCACATTCTGGTTCTTTTGGTGAATCTCTCTCAGCTGGCTTTTCTGATTCCCTCCGGAATGCCCATGCCCGGTACCCGGCGGCCGCCGATTCCGGCATCAATCGGATCCCCGGGAGCGCTCGGCGCTTACTTTGGGCTGATGTTTCTCGCCGTCATCGTGGCTTTCGTGGCTCTGCTATTGTCCCAAGGCGCTACGGTGATCGCTGTTTCCGAGTTGTACCTCGGGCGCACGATCACCATCCAAGAATCGTTCAAGACAGTCCTCGGCGAACTTGGCACGCTCGTTGGCGTATTGATCCTGAACGGCCTGGCCATCATAGCCGGGTTTATTTTGTTCATCTTTCCGGGATTTTATGTGATGTGCCGGTTGCTGGTGAGCGTGCCCGCCGCGCTTCTGGAACGGCTCAACGCTCGCGTGGCGATGGAACGCAGCTGGGAACTCACGCGCGACAACGCGGGACGCGCCTTTCTGATCATCCTTCTCTATTTCGCGCTCAGCTTTGCGGCTGCGGGACTTCTTACTTTTCCGTTTCAGATACTGATCGTTCTCCAGAAAAACAGTCCGGAAATGGTTTTGGTTTACCTGGGCCTCACCCAGGTGGGCGCGTTTATCGGCAACGTGCTGGTCACGCCGGTGATGACCATCGCGAGCTCCATCTTATATTATGACCTGCGCGTGCGGAAGGAAGCGTTCGACCTTCAGTTGATGCTGGCGCCGCTGGCCGGTCCTGTCACCGGCGGTGTGCCCAAGACGATTATTTAAATCCCATTTTGACGATTTCTTCGCACGGACGATTCGATTCGTGAAAAGGCCGAGCAGCTTGCAGATAGCGAACTTCCGGGCATCGCGAATCGCGCCGTGCATCCTATTCGCCCTTGCCGCCGTTTTCATCCTTTCAAAGTCGGGCGTTTGCGCTGCTGCGGCTACTTCCTCTTTCAAGCCTCTTGCTGCGCAAACGCTGCCGCCGCCAACAGCCAAGGATCGTTCGCCGCAAAGTCTGCTCGATTTCGTCGACGAGCTGCGCCGGATCGATGCTTCTCTTCACGATGCGCAAAAAACACGCGAGGCCCTGGCCGGTATTCGCATCGCCCTTCCCGCTCAGTGGCATGTCGACGCCCCCGACCACGAATACGCAATCTCAACCGAGTCTCTGCGCTCGCTTCTAATTGACGCTGAGCGAAATACTTCGCAGCGGGATGCGCGCCTCCGCGATGCCGAAATGTGGCTCGAACATCTCTCAAGCGAATGTGAAAACGCTTCGCCGCCCCCAGCGCAAGACTCCGCGACCGCGCGAAACGACCTGAATAGCATTCTTAGCCGCCGCGAGTTCGCCGCCGTCCGGCCGCCAAACGCCTGGGATCTTTTCAAGCAGAGAATTCAACGGTGGTTTTTGCGCCTGATCGAAAAACTCTTCGGAAATATCGCCCGGCACCCTCTCGGCGCAGAAGTTCTTTTCTGGCTGGTCGTCGCCGGCGCGATTGGGTGGCTTGCCATGATGCTTTTTCGCTACTGGAGCGGACGCGCGCGGATGGACGAGATGCAATCCGTCGAAAATGTCCCGCGGCGGCGCACTTGGCAGGAATGGATTCGGGCCGCGCGCCTGGCGGCTGACCGCGGCGATTTTCGCGAGGCGGTGCATTCGGCC
>DASPVY010000026.1:0-2917 GCA_035622115.1 Candidatus Acidiferrales bacterium | reverse complement strand
CCGCGCATTCGTAGACGTTCAACTCATTCTTAACAAGTGTCGGCATGAAAACCTCCGCGAAGGGCGTCTGGCGGAATCCATCTCCGAAGGCAGCGCACGGAAAATGAGACCGCGCTCTCCAGGGAACGATTGCCTGTCATTGTTGACAGCGCGCGCCAGTATACGAATCCGGGCAAACCAGCGCAACCTAAGCGCGCCTCCGGAGTGCTCCTCCGTTCAATCATTCGAAGAAGGCGGCAGGACCGGCGTTCGCAGGCAAATCGGGAGAATTGACGTGGCTCTTGAGGGCTCGCTAAAATCAACTTGAACCGGGGGAATCATGCCGATTTACGAATATCTCTGCGAAGATTGCGACACACGCCACGAGCGCATCGTGATGTCGAACGGCTCGGGCGTTATCTGCCCGAAGTGCGGCAGTCGAAAGCAGACCGTGCAATTTTGCGTGTTCGCTGCGCCTGCCAATGGCGGCAGCAAATCCGCCGGCTCTTCCGCGTCCTCGGGAGCTGGTACGGGTTGCGGTTGCACGCCGCGGAGCTGTGGCTGCCATTAGCCGCGAACCGACATTTGTGCTGTCAACGATTAGCGGTTGCTACGACATACCGGCCACTGAACATTACGAGTTCGATCAGTCGCAAGGGAGGCGCCACATGGCATTTCGAGGGCTCGCTCTCATTTCCATCCCGGTATCCGACCAGAAACGCGCGAAGGACTTCTACACGAATGTGCTCGGCTTCGCCCTCAAGCGCGAAGCGCCCTATCGTGAAAACACTAGCTGGATCGAACTCTCACCAGGAGACGGCCAACCGTCGTTCACGCTGGTGACCTGGTTTCCCTCAATGCCGGCGGGTTCTCTGCGGGGATTAGTGTTGCTTGTGGACAATCTGGAAGCGACCTGCGCGGATTTGAAGGTCCGCGGTCTCTCATTGCCCGAAATTAAATCGGAGCCGTGGGGCCGCTTCGCCACCTTCAGCGATCCCGACGGCAACGGCTGGGTACTGCAGGAAGCCAGAGAAAAGTCCTGAATCTGTTCGTCAACTCCGCCGCCCGGCCGCGCCCGAATAGTTTCGCAAGTGAGAGGGTAGCGGAGTCCCCATCGGCAACCTCGCGTCCGCAACAGGGTCGCCGGGCGTCAGCCGTAGCGGCAGAATGCCGGCCCAGATCGGCAGGTCGTAATCTTCGGCGTCATCCTTTGGGGGTCCCGTCCGCACTTTTGCCGAGACCTCATTCAACGGCAGTCGCAAAACCGAAGTCTGCTTCAGCTCGACTTCGCGCACGGGCCGCAGATAATTCCATCGTCCCTGCACGATGTGTTCGGTGAACGCTTCGAGCGCACGCTTCTTTTCATCCAGGTCTTCCACGGGCGTCGCACGGCCGAGGATGACCACAGACCGGTAATTCATCGAGTGATGGAAGGCCGACCGCGCCAGCACGAATCCATCCACCAGCGTCACCGTCACGCAGACCTGCACGCCGCCCGCCAGCGTCTTCAGCATGCGGCTCGCGGCGGAGCCGTGAATGTAAACGGCGTCGCCCACGCGCGCGTAGCCAGTAGGAATCACGAATGGCTGCCCATCCAGAACAAATCCGACGTGGCACACAAATCCTTCATCCAATATTTGATGGACGGTTTCTGAATCGTAGTGTCCGCGATCGGCAAGCCGACGTACTTGAGTTCGCGGAGTCGGAGTAAATTGGCTCATTCGCGCAGCGTAGCGGCCGCGGAGCGCTCGCGCAAGAGCCAATCTGGATGGCGTGGAGGGCTCGCTATCTCGAGGCTTTCGGCGAATCGCGCACGACGCGAAATCCCACGTACGCCAAATCAGCCGGGCGGTACCGCCCTTTTGAGTTCGACGGCCGGTCCGCGCTGCCCCCAAGAGTTTTCCCGCTGCCGTCCGCCGCGATCACCCATTCCGCCACGTTCCCACCCAGATCAAAGATCAACTCTTCACCCTCATCGCCTTGACCGGGGAAACTTCCGACTTCCTTCAGCAGCGGCGCATCGCCCGGCAGCTCTTTGATTTTCTCTTCGAGCCGTTGCGCGTCGTCGGGATTGATCGCATAGCCCGCCCAATAATCCAGCGTGTTTTCGTTCGGTCGATCCTTGTAAAGATCAGCGACTTCTTTTTCGTTCGGGAGGCGATACGTCTTGCCGGTCGCGCCGCTGAGCCATTTGCAATAAGCTTGCGCTCGCTCGAATGAAATTCCGTTCGCAGGGAAATTCTCCGTGCCGGGATCAAACTTGTAGTTCTTATCGAACTCGGCGAATTGCGCCCTGGTCACTTCAAAACGGCCAATATTGATATCGCCGCGCGCCACGACTTCAGGGACGATCGTCGTGTGCACTGAGGAATTCGAGACGTTGCGCGCCATCGGCAATTTCTCTCCGTATAGCGCCCCGCTGTGCGCCACCGACCTCCGCCGCAGCGCTTCAGCTAACGGTGATTCCTTTTTGAGCGCTTCGTTCCCCGGCGGATTCGTCTTGAACAAATACTTGTCGAACCACGCCGCTTCTTCCGTTACTTTGCGAAGTTGATGCGTCAGCTTCAGCGGTCCGTGCGGTTCGCCGGGGAAGAGCACAAACCGAACCGGAACTTTGCCCAGCGAATAAAGCGTCCGATAGTGCGTCCAACCTTCTTCCGTTGGAACGTTTCGGTCCGCCGTGCCGAAGAAAATCAGCGTCGGAGTCTTCACGCGATCCATCTTGAAGACTGGAGATTTGCGCAAGTAAAGCTCCGGATCCTTCAGCGGCGTCGCGCCGAAGTAGTAATCGTCGAAGGCTTCGCCGAAATCCACGTTGGCCCAGTCGCTGATCCACTCGACATCGCCCGCGCCAACCGCCGCGGCTTTGTAACGATCGGGATCGGTAACAAGCAGTTGGATCGAAAGAATCGATCCGTTCGACCAGCCGAGCGCTCCA
>DASPVY010000025.1:0-3826 GCA_035622115.1 Candidatus Acidiferrales bacterium | reverse complement strand
TCTGGATGCGGGAAACGCCGACAAAATGCTGGCGCAACTTGCCGACGAAGATCACGAAACCGATTGGGGCATGCGCATCATTTCTTCGCGCTGGCCGCAATACAGCGGCGGAGGCTATCACTATGGCTCGGTGTGGCCGCTGTTCACGGGATGGGCTGCGGTGGCGGAGTACCGCTACCACCGGCCGTTCGCGGGATATGCGAATTTGCGGGCAAACGCGCTGCTCGCGCTCGACGGCTCGCTGGGCCACGTGACGGAAGTGCTTTCCGGCGATAACTACGAACCGCTGTCGGGAAGTTCGCCGCACCAGATCTGGTCGGCGGCGATGGTCATCAGCCCGGTGCTTCGCGGATTGCTTGGCTTGCAGGTGGACGCAACGAATCGAAGTATCGTTCTGGCGCCGCATGTGCCGGAGGATTGGAATTCATTTGCGGTCAAAAACGTCGGAGTCGGAGAAGCGAAGCTCGATTTCAGCTATCGCCGGACGGCGGATGAAATTACGCTCGAGGTGAAGAAAACTGGCACCAGCGACTGTGCCGTCAACTTCCGGCCGGCGGTGAGCCTGCGCGCGGAAGTCGTTGGCGTGGAATTGAACGGCAAGCGCCTGGCATATCGCGTTCAGACAAGCGACGTGGACCAGCACGTCGAGACGACTTTTTCCGCAACGGCTGGGGCGAACACGCTGCGAATTCGACTGCGCGGCGATTTCGGCATCAGCTACGCACCGGAACTTCCGCCGCTTGGAAGCCCAAGCCGCGGACTACGGGTTCTCTCCGAAACGTGGGAGGCGGCGAGGGGTTCGCTGACGCTCGACATCGCAGGCGCCGCGGGCACTACGTACGAGCTCGGCGTGCGAAATTCCGAGCAAATTGCGTCGGTGGACGGTGGGGAAATCAAGAAAAATGCCGAGGGATTGACTCGGCTAAGAGTCGCGATACCGACGAATGGCGACGAGGCATACCCACACACGAAGGCGACGATTCATTTCATCGAGCCGCGCAGTATGGGGAAACGCCCGCAACGCCCCTGATTCCAAAGGAAGTCGCGGCGCCGCACGGGCCGCATTGGATTTTGAGTACCTGCGTTATATCCTCGGACGGTGCAAAGCTCGCCAGGACCTGCTCCGACGCCGGGCCTCATCGCCGGCCTGATTATCACGCTGGTCGCCGTGGTCGCGTATTCAATCTACATCGAGCGCCAGATCGCGGGTCTCCGAGAGCTGCAACACAACATCGCCGACCGGAACCGCAAGGACTCGCTTGAGCTGCTTCGCATCCAGAATGATCTGAATTCCCTGGCGCTGGCGATGCGCGACATGCTCGATAACGACGAGCCATATCCTTTGACGGCCTGGGCCGCGCAATTCGACCGGATTCATACCGATCTCGATGATGCGCTGCGGCTCGAAGAGCAAACGGCTGTGGCGCCGCGGTCGTCCGAGCAGCGGCAATATCTCAGCAGCTCGGTCCGGCAATTTTGGGACGCGGCGGATCGCACGTTCGCGCTGGCCCGCGACGGCAAAGCCGACGAAGCGCGGGTGCAGATTCGGCTGTCGCTGCAAGCCCGGCAGGAGGCGTTGAGCACCGCGGTCGCGCGGCTGCTGGTGGAAAATAACGAAAGTGAGGAACGGGCCGCGCAGCAAGCCGCTGAGATCTACGATCGCGTCCAGAAACGAGTCTATCTTTTCCTGACCGCGACGCTCATCGCCATCGCCTTCACCGGGCTTTACGTAATTCGTTCGAATCGGCGGCTTTTCGCCCAGCTCGGATCGCTATCCGAGCAGCGCAGCGATCTGGCGCAAAAGCTGATTGCCACGCAGGAATCCACGCTGCGGCACATTTCGCGCGAGCTGCACGATGAATTCGGCCAAATCCTGACGGCGGTGGGCGCAATGCTCGGGCGCGCCGAGCGCCACGCGCCGCCGGATTCCCCGCTGCGCACAGAACTGCGCGAGGTTTCGCAAATAGCGCAATCAACACTCGATAAGGTGCGGACGCTTTCCCAGGCGCTGCATCCGGTGATGCTCGAAGAATCGGGTCTCGAAAGCACCATCGCGTGGTATATCCCGGCGGTGGAAAAACAAACGGGAGTGGCTATCAGCTACGAAAAATCTGGCGAGCCATTCGCGGTGGACGGGGGCGCAAGCATTCACATCTATCGGATTCTGCAAGAGGGTTTGAACAATGTCGCGCGGCATTCAGGCGCGCGCGAAGCCTGGGTGCGGCTGAAGTTTCTTGGCGACCGGCTGCAACTGGAAATCGAGGATCACGGCAAAGGATTTAATTCGCAATCCGCGAACCGGGGCATTGGCCTGGTGGCGATGCGCGAACGCGCCGAGTTGCTTTACGGGCAGCTTGAGTTCATCACGCCCGCGGAGGGCGGCACTCTGGTCCGCCTGCGCGTTCCTCGCGGGAGGCCGGACGCGAATGACTAGGAAAATATCGGTGTTGCTGGTGGACGATCACAGCCTGGTGCGGCGTGGATTCCGCCGGATCATCGAGGACGAGCCGGATATGGAAGTCGTGGAGGAAGCCGGCGACGGCGAAGAAGCGGTCCGGCTGGCGCTGCGTTATCGGCCGCGCGTGATCGTGATGGATTGCGCGCTGCCCGGCGTGAGCGGATTGATCGCGACGCAGCGCATTCTTGAAAAGCTCCCGGAGACAGCGGTGCTCATGCTCAGCATGCACTCCGAAGATACGCTGGTGCGCCAAGCTCTGGCGGCAGGGGCTCGCGGCTATATTTTGAAGAACGCGATTGATCTCGAACTGGTGGCTGCCATTCGACGCGTCGCCGCGGGGGAAAAGGTACTCGCGCCGCAGCTCGAGCGTACATCCGCGCTGAAAGGCGAGCGCAATGCGGGACTGACCCCGCGAGAACTTGAAATTCTGCAGCTCATCGTCGGCGGCAAATCCAACAAGGAAATCGCCAGCCTGCTCTCACTGAGCGCGAACACGGTATCGGTCCATCGCGCGAACATCATGGACACGCTGGGAATCCACAAGACCGCCGAGCTGGTGGTCTATGCCATTCGCAACGGCCTGGTGAGCGTGCCGTGAAACGCAGATCGTTCCTTGTGGAATTGGCCGGCGCTGCGTCAGTGCCGCTCTTGCAAGCGGCGGGGTTGTGGCCGTTCGAATCGCGCGGGTTCGCAACGGCGGATCCGGCGCTGGCGTTTCGTCTCGCGGACGTGACCACGAAAGCGGGGATCGATTTTCGTCACAACAGCGGCGCCTACGGCGGCAAGCTGCTGCCCGAAACGATGGGATCGGGTTGCGCATTTCTCGATTACGATCGCGACGGCTGGCAGGACATTCTGCTGGTGAATGGAATGGACTGGCCCGGCCATAAAAACCAGCGCTCGACGCTGAAGCTTTATCGAAACAATCGCGACGGGACTTTTTCAGACGTGACGCGCGCGGCCGGACTGGACGTGGAGATGTACGGGATGGGCGTCGCGGCCGGCGACTACAACAACGACGGGTTCCCCGACATTCTGATCACGTGTGTGGGACAGAATCGCCTTTTCAAGAATACGGGCAAAGGAAGCTTCGTGGACGTCACGCGGACGAGCGGGCTAGCGGGCCGCGAAGGATTCAGCACGTCCGCGCTCTGGTTCGATTACGACCGCGATGGCCTGCTCGATCTCGTCGTCTGCAATTACGTGAAATGGTCCGCGGATCACGACGTGTTCTGCAGCCTCGACGGCAAGCACAAATCGTACTGCACGCCGGAAGCCTATCGCGGCGAAACGTGCTGGCTCTTCCACAATCGCGGCGACGGCACGTTTGAGGACGTGACGGCGAAGAGCGGAATTTTCGACAGCAGC
>DASPVY010000024.1:0-5763 GCA_035622115.1 Candidatus Acidiferrales bacterium | reverse complement strand
TTACGGCGGCTCCGGCACGCTGCAGCACCAGATCGAGCAAGGCGCGCCTGTGGATATTTTCTTCTCAGCGTCCGAGAAGCAAATGGACGACCTCCAAAAGGAGAACCTGATCCTGCTCGACACCCGCCACGATATCCTGCGAAATTCGCTGGTGCTGATCACGCCGGCAAGCAACGACTCAGTGAAGAATTTTGCGGACCTCGCCAAGCCAGGAGTAAAAACAATCGCGCTAGGCGAAGCCGCGACTGTGCCGGCGGGAATGTACGCGCAGCAAACACTGCAGCACCTGAATCTGTTCGACGCGATCAAGAGCAAGGTTGTCTACGCCAAGGACGTGCGGCAGGTGCTGACGTACGTTGAAACCGGAAACGCGGATGCGGGCCTGGTTTATCGCACGGACGCGATGATTACGAACAAAGTGCGAATCGTCGCCACGGCGCCCGAAGATTCTCACGAACTGATCGTGTATCCGATCGCCGTGCTGAAGGCCACCAAGCAGGCAGAAGTAGCGCGGGAATTTGTGGCGTTCATTGGCGGACCCGTGGCCCGGCCGGTCTTCATAAAGTATGGCTTCGCGCCGCCTCCGATTCGCGACTAGAAACTTTCGATGCCTTCCGATCTCTCGCCGATCTGGATTTCGCTTGCGACAAGTGTCACGGCCACGGCAATCACGTTCGTGCTGGGAATCGCGGCGGCGGTTTGGCGCGAGAAGCGAACCGGAGCCGGGTTCGCAATCGTCGATGGATTGTTTCTCCTTCCGCTGGTTTTGCCGCCGACAGTTGTAGGTTTCCTGCTATTGCTGCTATTCGGACGAAATGGGCCGCTTGGCCGTCTGCTCCTAAGACTCGACATGACGATCGTGTTTTCCTGGCCCGCCACTGTGATTGCCGCCGCGGTGGTTTCGTTTCCGCTGATGTACATCACGGCGCGTGCGGCCCTCGCGCAGGTGGATCCGGAGCTGTTGAATGCGGCGCGAACGCTGGGCGCGACGGAATGGCGCGTCTTTCGCCGCGTGGCGCTTCCGTTGGCGGGGCCGGGAATTTTGGCTGGCACGATTCTCTCGTTCGCGCGCGCTTTGGGTGAATTCGGCGCGACGCTGATGCTTGCCGGAGACATCCCCGGCCGGACGGAGACAATCCCGCTGGCGATCTATTTTGCAGTCGAATCCAATGAAATGTCGCGCGCCATGATGTGGTCGGCAATCGACGTGGCCATCTCGCTCGCGCTTTTGTTCGCTCTCTATTACTGGACGCAGATGCAAACCGCAGCGCGCCTGCGCCCCGGACGTACGAAATGAGTCTTGAAGTCCAAATCGAGAAGCGGCTGCCGAGCTACACGCTCTCCGTAGAGTTCGCGACTGGCCAGCGGCCTCTGGCGATCCTGGGACCTTCGGGAGCGGGGAAGACGATGACGCTGCGATGCATCGCGGGCCTCGTCCGTCCCGACCGCGGCCGAATCGCCCTGAACGATAGGGTGCTATTCGATTCTTCGAAAAATATCGACGTGCCGAGCCGCGAACGCCGCATCGGCCTGCTTTTTCAGAACTACGCGCTGTTCCCCCACATGACCGTGGCCGAGAATATCGCGTTCAGCCTCGAACAAGGATCGCCGGAGGAACGCGAGCGAAGCGTCCGCGAGAAGTTGAACGAGCTGCAACTGGGAGAACTGGAAAATCGGTTGCCGCGCCAACTTTCCGGCGGCGAGCAGCAGCGCGCGGCGTTCGCGCGTGCGTTGGCTCTGGAACCTTCAGCGCTTCTGCTCGATGAGCCTCTCTCCGCGCTCGATACCCATTTGCGCTATCAGATCGAGCATCTGCTTCAAGAAACGCTTGCGAACTACAAAGGCCCGGCGCTTCTGGTCACCCACAACATTGAAGAGGCCTACCGGCTCGGCGAAGACATGCTGGTTCTGACCAAGGGACGAATCGCCGCGTTTGGGCCGAAAACGGAGATATTTCGTCATCCACCGAGCCTTGAGGTCGCGCGACTCACGGGCTGCAAGAATTTTTCCAGGGCTCAATCGATTTCCGCGGACATGATTGAAGCGACGGATTGGGGCTGCCGGCTGCGGATTTCGCCGGGCGTGACGAAAAACGCGGCCCACGTGGGAATTCGCGCGCACCTCATCCAATTTGTCGAGAGCGCCGACGGTGGCGCGAGCGGCGATAATACGTTTCCGTGCTGGCTGACGGGCGCGAGCGAAACACCCTTTCGAAACACGCTTTACCTCAAATTGCATTCCGCGCCGCATCCGGGCGAGCCGCCGCAGCTCCAGGCCGAGGTATTCAAGGAAAAGTGGGAGCGCTTTAAGGACCGGCCGATGCCCTGGCGCGTCCGGCTTGCGCCGGAAGTGCTGATGGCGCTGCCGGACTAGACGCCGGCGGAGGCGTCGAGATCACTTGAAATGTTTGGTGAATTCGACGCTGAGGCTGAAGGTTCCATTGATGTCGCGCAGAGCGATGATGGAAATGTCCCGGCGCACCGCGTAGACGACCTGAATCACCTGCTCCTGCTGAGACGCTGCGTTGGTGCTGTAAGTGACCGTCAGTGCTTTGCCAACTTGCTCTTCAATCGTGATCCGCGCGGCCGCGTTCTGTTCTGAAGCTGTTCCGGCCAGGAATGGATCGACGCGGAATTTCGTAATTCCGAATAGCCGCTCGATCCGCCCTCCCAGCTGGCTCGAAATTGCCTCCGACAGCAAAGCAGTCGCGCCGTAGCCCTGGGTGGTTTGCGCGGTTGACGAGCGCAGCGCGCTTTCCGTTCCGGGGCTGCCGAGCGCAAGAAGCGCGATGATGTCGGAGTCAGGCAGCGGCGGATCGGATCGATACGAGAGCGAAAGATTGCTGCCCGGCCCATTGAAATCGAGTGTGATCTCGTACTGGTCGATGATTGTCGTGGCCTGAACGTTGAGAATCGGATCGAGCCGGAAGGGATTCGAGAAAATGATATCGCCGCGGGAAAGCGAGTACTGATTTCCGCGGAATGTCATGTCGCCGTTCAGCAGGTGAACGTTTCCGAGGAGGATCGGGCGCTGCCAGTTTCCGCGCAGGCGCATCGTTCCTTCCATCTCGACGTGCGCGCCAGTCCATTCCATTCGCGCGTTGGGAGCGGTGCCTGCGCCGACGTCGAACTGCAGATTTCGGAGGAACGCCGAGGTCGTCGCCGGGCCTTGAACGCTGCCTTGGGACGCGGTCAGAAGCGTCGCGAGATCCATATTCGGCGCGAAGAGCAGCCGTTCCACCTGGATATTTCCGGAAATCAACGCGCTGTCGGATGTCCCGGAAAGATGCAATGTACCCCCGGCGAGCCAGCTCATTCCCACCGGATAGCGAATGCGCATCTGCGGCGCTTCAACGTCCACGTCGAAGCGGAAAGGGCCCTCGCCGTAGCTGATGGAGCCACGCAGCGTCAAATTCCCGCCGCCGGATTGCGCTGAGACATTTTCAAAAAATGCCCGCGAACGATCGAAGACGATTTCGCCAGTCACATGACTGAGGCCAGCCGGAAAATCGTCATAGATGGCCGACGCATCTTGAATGTTGACGTGGCCGATGATCGTGGGGCTCGACATTGTGCCTTCCACGGTCGCGCGAACATCGGCAGCGCCATGCGCGTCGAGCAGCGGCGCCAGGCCTTTCGCCAGCCCCAGATTGACGCGGCCCGACATGGTGAGACTCACCGGCCGGTTGCCGTCGAAGCGCATTTGGCCCGAGAACCGAAAATCCGTGTCGGTGCCGCGCAGGTAAGCCTGCTTGATCGTCACTTCGTTCCGGCGATACTGAAACTGGAACGGACCTTCGTTTTCCAATTTCACGAAGCCGTAATCGAGCAAGACCCTTGAAAAGTCGGCGTCGATCTGCATTGAGTTGAGATCGTTCAAATTTCCGCTGATACTCAGTTTGCCGTCCACACTGCTGTGCGCGTTCAGCGTCTGAACATGAAGTCCCGCAATGACGAACGGATCCAGATCGAATCCCGCTGTGACGATCTGGCCGGTCACCGGATATTTTCCGCTCAACCGGATATCCAGGCCGCCCATCAGCGTGCCACCGCCGGTCGAGGATGCGAGATCGAGATGAAGCCGGTCGCCAGTGGAGTTGATTTTTCCATCGAAGTTGCCTTCGGAGGCGGGGCCGAGTTTTAAATCTCGCAATTGAATTGTGCCTTCGCCCTTCGGCGCGAGCAGTGGTCCTCCACCGTGAAGATCGAACCCGATCGCTCCCGTGATCGGCAATTTCTGCGTTTGAATTGACGAAATCCTGGCGAGCTCCAAATTCGCGCCCGTCAGTGCAAATTCGATTTCTCTCTCGTCGAAGTGATAATTGAGATTTCCCGCGATCCGCCCGGGACCCATCTGCAGCGCGCCGTTGTCAAACTTAAATTCATAATCACTCGCGTGAATCTGCCCCGTCAACCGATCGAACTGAAGGCCCAAAGAGCTGATTTGTTCGAGGGTGAGATCGCCGTCAAAGACGGGCTGAGCGCGAGTGCCGCCCCCTGTAAATTGGCCGCTCAAGAGTCCGCTGACGGGCGCGTGCGTATCCAGCAGCGCCTGTAAATCGTCGGTAGAATCGCGATTAAGGCGGGCATGAAAGCTCCACGGATCCATGTGGCGGAAATTCCAGTCGCGATCAAATTGCAGCCGTAGATCGAGCAAGGCGGAAGAGCGCCCGCGGGTGGCCGTGAAGTTCGTGAGCAGCAATTGGTCGGGCGAGTAATCCAAATCGCCCTCGACTGAATCCCACGCGAGCGTTCCATAGCGCACATTTTTGCCCCTGACGTGGCCGAGGAAAACGGGACCAACAATCGGCCCCAGAATGCGTCCTTTCCAATCGGCGCTCCCTGCGATGACCTTCGCTTCAACATCACGGCCGCGGATCGTGTTGATGAAATCGTCCCACTGCTTCAAATCGCCGGCGTGGAACGTCACCTCGATGCCGGAATCGTTTCCGCCGAGGGGACCGTCCATCGTCAAGCGGCTCGTGGGAGTGGTGATTTCGCTCTGTGTCACCACCACACCGACGCGATCCTGTTGATAGTCGTAAACAATATTTGCCGAGACCGGGATCATGCCTGCCGAAAGCGCGGCGGGCGCGGACCAGTGAGTTTCGCCCTTCGATCGAAAATGCAGGAAGCCGCCGCTCCAGGTATTGACCGAATCCACCTCCATTTGTGAATCCCAGTGCAGCGATTGCACTGGAAAATCCGGATTTTCGAGCGCGGCAAAAACCTGCGCCAGGCTTGCTCCGTGAAGCCGCGATTCCACGCGAAAATCGAGGTGCGGAAGGCTCATGGTCAGCCGGCCATCCATCGTTCCGCCGAGCGCCTTCGCCTGCAACTGCGGCACAACCAACTGATTGTTAGCCAACTCGAAATCGCCCCAGGTCTCGATGCCCGTCGAATGAAACCATTCGTAGGGCAAATCCACATTGCGAGCGTCGAAATGCCCATTCGCTTTCCACACGCCGCCGATGAATTGACCGGCGCCGGAGGTGTCCACGTCGGAATCCGGCATCGGCGGAATCCGGAAGATCGTCCGGAGGTCTTCGAGGGTGAAGCGCGAGCGGTAGTGGAAGTTCCAGTCATCCGATGCAAAAGAGGGCAATTCTGCGCGCACGTCCACTTCCGAATGTGGAAGTTTCCATTTCAACTCGTCGAGTGAAAAGGAATTGCGGCCCAGCGTGAATTTCAGGGAAACGCCGGAACGAAATGGCAGAAAGCGTTTCGCGGCAATCTCGAAATCCTGCCAACTGAGTTTGCCGGC
>DASPVY010000023.1:0-5944 GCA_035622115.1 Candidatus Acidiferrales bacterium | reverse complement strand
CTGAAAGGCGCGCTGCTGCTCTCGATGGAATCGACGGGCTCGCGAATGTCCAATATCGCGCGGCATCATCTCTATTTCGGGCGATTCTTTACCGTCGATGAGATGATCGCGCGGCTCGAAGCCGTCACGCGCGAAGATCTCCGCGACGTCGCGCAGGAATTCTTCCGTCCCGGCCGGATTGCAGCCACGGTTCTCGGCCCCATCGGCGATTTCAAGCTGGCGGCATCCGATCTCGCCTGCTGAATTCCGCTAACATTCTTGCTTGCCAGGATTTTTGCGGAACTATGCGCGCGAACAGGATTGACCTCGGCGCGGCAGTTTGCCATCATCCTCGCCGGGCGTTTTCGCGCGGGATACGCTGCACGAAGCTCCCGGGGGCCGGCATCTCGATTCGTGTTTCGATTTTGGCGTCAGGAAGCGCGGGCAACGCCACGTTGCTCGAGACCGACCATACCTGTCTCCTCGTGGATGCCGGAATCAATCGCAAAGAATTTCTTCGGCGGATGGCGGCAGCCAACGTCAAGCCCGAGCGGCTGGACGGCATTCTGATATCGCACGAGCACTCCGACCACACTTGCGGACTTCCGCAAATCAGCCATGAATGGCACGCGACCGCGTATCTCACCGAAGCGACCCTGCGCGAAATTCGCAAATCCCTTCCCGAGCCGGCGACGAAAAAACTGACGCGCGTCGAACAGATTCGCGCGGGCGACGTCTTCACCATCGGCGAAATTGAAATTTCGGCGTTCGCGATTCCGCACGATGCCGCCGATCCCGTCGGCTACACGTTTCGCGCGAACGGCGTAAAAGTGGCGATCGTTACCGATCTCGGTTATTTGCCGGAACTCGTGAAGCATCATTTGCGCGAATCCGATTGCCTGATTCTGGAATCGAACCATGATCTCGAAATGCTCAAGGCCGGACCCTATCCCTGGCACATCAAACAGCGGGTGATGAGCCGCACGGGACATCTTTCGAACACGGTGGTGAGCGAATTTCTTGCCGACCCGGAAATGTTTGACGCGCGCCCGCGCTACGTTGTGCTCGCGCATCTTTCCGAACAAAACAACAATCCCGATCTCGCGCGCATTTCCGCGGAAGAAGCCTTGAATCGCCGTCCGAGCGAATGCGCATTTCGTGGATTACTGTTGCTCGCCTCGCAAAATTCGCCGCTCGGTCCTTTGCTGCTATAACGATTCATTCTTCGCGATTTCACGCCGCATTTTTTCTGTAACCGGTAACACGCGAGACTCATCTTATTGAATAGAGATTAAAGGGACATTTTCCGGATTTCCACATCGGGTGGGATGTGGAATTCGAGCGGTGGAATTTTTTCAACCTACGAGTAATCTCTACACCCGTATCAAGTTGAGACTTCGTTTTGCCCTTCGTTAAGTCCAGAGTTTTCACCGTAAATCAAATTTATCTCGAATTGACATGTTCGGTACTAGGATTGCACTAGTACCACCCGCGGTTCGGTGTCGTCCGTGGGGGTCGACGCACTGAACAAGATCGGCTTCGCAATCGCTGGCGATCTTGCCCAGGCACCGCAGGCGAGCAGACGGCTCGGAAACAAAGGAAACAGGCCGCCGCTTTCCGCAGTCAGCCCCTCGCTACCAAATCTCAGCAGCAGGGAGGTCGCCCTGAAAAGAATTCGCAAGTCTGCTGCTTCACTAGTCGAACGCCACTTCCACTCTAACCCTAGCACTTCATCAGTCTACGTCTTCTGCGAAAAGGAAACAGGTGCAGCGCGGTTTCAAGTATGTGCCGGCACCGACGGAATCCTCCCGCTCGAAGAAGCGGCCAGCCTGCTCGCAATGCACTGTTTGGTGCGGGGCGAATCGCCGAGCGATTATCAAGTAATGGTCAGAGCAGCCGACAGCCTGTTCGAGCGAGTGACCTCGAAGGCGCGCCAGCTCCTCGATGCGGGCCGCGCGATCGCGTGCCCCATCGGTCTAAGCCGCCGCGAAAAAGAAGTCCTCAACGGCGTGCTGGAGAATCTGGCCAACAAAGAGATCGCTTGCCGCTTGAGTATTTCCGAACGGACGGTCAAGTTTCATGTGTCTTCGCTCTTTGTGAAATTCAAAGTGCGCAGCCGCATCGAACTGATCCGCAAGACTCCGGCCTTGTTTGCCAATGGCGCACCGTCGCACGACGACAAAGCGGCGGATGAAACGTTGCACCCGAGCCCGGAATTTGCATCACCGAATCGTCCCGTCGCTCCGATGGAGCGCCGAGGCGGGCGGATCGTAAGGCTCCCCCACCCCGGGCGCCTGCTTACGGCCTAGGCCATCTTCCAAGCCGCGTCTCTCCTGTCCTCGAGAGACGTCCGGCTTGCAGAAATGGTCCGTGCCGCGCGAATCTCATCTTCCTAGATCCACACCTCTGAAACGAATCGCAATTTCCTCCCGCCTGCAAAGTCCGATATCATGGAACAGGGAATTTCCCCGCCGCACGACGAGAACTGGAAAGTAGATCGCCGAACCGTTTGAAAGGAGCGCAAGTTGATCCCTCGTTATACGCGCGCCGAGATGGGGCGCGTTTGGCACGACGAAAACCGCTTTCAGAAGTGGCTGGAAGTCGAGTTGGCGGCGACGGAGACGCTGGCCGAAGCCGGCGTCGTTCCACGCGAAGCGGCGGCGCGGATGCGCGAGCGAGCGCGCGTGGATGTGGCCCGGATTCACGAACACGAAGCGCGCGTCAAACACGACGTGATCGCGTTTACGATCGCGGTCGGAGAAACGATTGGCGATCCCGAAACCGCGCGCTGGCTGCACTACGGGCTTACGTCGAACGACGTTGTGGACACGGCGCAGGCGCTGGTTTTGCGCGATGCTTCGCAGCTGATCGAGCACGGCCTCGAGCGCATGGGAGAGATTCTCGAGCGCCGCGCTTACGAATTCAAAGACACGCCGGAGATTGGCCGGACGCACGGCGTTCATGCCGAGCCGATCACATTCGGATTGAAGATCGCCAACTGGTGGGCCGAAAATCGCCGCGATCTGGAGCGATTTCGCGCCGCAGCGAAGCAGGTCAGCGTCGGGAAAATTTCCGGAGCGGTCGGAACCTGCGCGCATCTTGGCCCCGACATCGAAGAAAAAATCCTGCGAAAACTGGGGCTCGCCGCCGCGCCGATCGCATCCCAGGTGATTGAACGCGACCGCCATGCCGAATACGTCGGTGTGCTCGCAATTCTCGCGGCATCGCTCGAACGAATCGCGCTCGAAATCCGCCACCTGCAACGCACTGAAGTCCGCGAAGCCGAAGAGCCGTTTGGCGGAAGCCAGCGCGGCAGCTCGGCAATGCCGCATAAGCGCAATCCAGTAGGCTGCGAGCAGATTTGCGGATTGGCGCGAGTGATTCGCGGCAACGCGGTAGCGGCGACGGAAGACATCGCGCTGTGGCACGAGCGCGACATTTCTCACAGCTCAGTCGAGCGCATCATTTTGCCGGATTCAACGATTCTGGTGGACTACATGCTGGCGCGGATGGCGGACATCGTCGCGGACATGAAAGTGTTTCCCGACCGGATGCGACGAAATCTGGAAGCGACGCAAGGGCTGGTTTTTTCCGGGCAGGTTCTGCAAGACCTGGTCGAGCGCGGGATGCCGCGGGAAGATGCCTATAAAATCGTGCAGGGCCACGCCATGGCCGCGTGGGAAACGGAAACCAGTTTCCGCGATCGAATCGATTCCGATCCGGCTGTCGCGAAATACCTCGACGCGAAGGCGCTCGCACACACCTTCGATCTCTATCGGCAATTGCGCTACGTGGATGCGATCTTCAAGCGGGTATTCGAGACCAAGAAGGCTGAATCCCAAGGGCCCCAGTTGAAAACCAAGCGTGCGATCAGCCTGGAATGAGAACGGTCGAGGCGGAATAAGCCGAGCCGCTGCAAATCAAGGCAGCGAGAATGGCGAGGCTACTGGACCCGCTGGATGTAGCGGCCCTCGGTGGTATCCACTTTCACTTTGTCGCCATTGCCCACGAACGGCGGCACATTGATGACCAAGCCCGTTTCGAGCTTGGCCGGCTTCATCACCGCGCTGGCAGTCGCCTTCTGAATGCTGGGCTCGGTCTCGA
Organism: Candidatus Acidiferrales bacterium; assembly: GCA_035622115.1. Classification (GTDB taxonomy): domain Bacteria; phylum Acidobacteriota; class Terriglobia; order Acidiferrales; family UBA7541; genus Palsa-147. Next base: position 1,861 of record DASPVY010000023.1, on the reverse strand, counting down.
CGACCATCAGATCAACCGTATCCGGAAGAACCACGCCAATCGGCTTGCCATCGTAAAACTCAAGCTTGATCGGCATGTTGGGGATCAAATAATCCACCGCGTCGCCGAGAATGTCTTTTTGCAGCGTGGTCTGCTCAAAATTCTCGGTGTTCATGAAATGATGGCCATCACCATCGCTGTAGAGATACTCGAAGTCAACTTCGTCCACGATTGCGCGCTCAAGCGTTTCTTCCGCACGGAACCGGTAATCCACGATGGCGCCGTTGCGGAGATTGCGCATCTTTGTCTGCATCGACCCGCGCTTATTGCCCGGCGTGCGGTGATCCACGCTGAAAATGGAGTAGAGATCGCCCTCGTGACGGATGATCATTCCCGGGCGCAGTTGTGTGGCCTTGACCATGACTTGCTCCTGATTCTATCGAAGGGTTGCTTCCGCTCTCAGCGGGCTTCAGCCAGCAGCAGGGCCACCAGCGGGCGGTTCAGCCGCGCGCCTATCAGCAGGTTCTGCGGGCTGAGCCGAAACACCAATTATAGCGGGCGGCACGTGAAAGGGTCAAACAGCGCCGAATCGATCGCCGGCCAAAATGCGGATTCCTCGCTCCCGTCCGTTTGAAAATCGGAATAGCCCGGACCACGAGGAAACGTGGAGCGGCTAAGGGCCGGGAACGCTTTGAACCGCGAGGCGCTGAAGCGACCAATTCGTCGGCACTTCGGAGGCCGCCCCGCGCGTGCCGACACTCGAAAGCAGGCGATCGAGAGGAGAGCCCGCGCCTCGCGTCGCGCCGCGGACTCCCTTCCATCGCAAGCTCATCAGGTTGATCGAATCCCCGGGTTGGGTGGTGAGAAGAAAATACGTGTCGGTGCCGTATGGCGGCGTGATTTTGAAGAGATCGGGTTTTCCAAGAACGATTTGTTGCGGGTTATCATTCGCGGTCTGGTCAGGCCGCGGAAAAATATTCTGGACATCGCCGAACGCGACTCGGGGGAAGAGCGGAACGCCATTGCCGTCGCTATCGATCACGAAGACGTACACGCGACGCTGCTCGACGTAGCTGCTGAGGTGATCTTTGTCCGTGCGAAGAACCAAGGCATATTCATGCCCGCCGAGGGCCGTCGTCGTCTCGGGACCATCCTGAAGGCGATTCGCCTCCACGACGGCCAGATGGTAGGGAAAGCCTCCTTCGTCGGGAGGCGTCGGCAATTCGAGCCAACCGTGAATTCGCGCGAGATTTCCGGCGAGAGAGTTCAGTTTGTCCACGGCTGAGCCGAAACTTTCGCTCGAAAATTGTGCCGGCACCCAGCGCGTTTCGGGCGGCAGCGAAGCCGGGGCCCGTATAGTTTTCTGATCTGGCGCGCCGCCTTTTCCCGGCGTTTGTTCGAGCGCGACGCTTGCGTCTTTCGAAGCACCGGGAAGCAGCCAGGCGTACTCGATTCCGGCCGCGGAAGCGCGACCGATCAGAACGTAATTGGCGTCGCCAATGGATTTGGCAAGGCGCGTCGGCGATTCCTGGCTGCCGAAGTTCTTCGCCTCCGAACTCGCTTCCTGCGGCAGCGGCAGGTTCACAAAAACCTTCGCCTTTCCGGAAGGCAGCGCTTTTGCAGCCGCGGCAAAATCGGGATTCCGGCCAAGATCCTTCGAGGCCCGAGTCACTTGATCGGTGAGCGTCCACGACGTTCCATTCCACGAAATCACATGCGTCGGCGTCGTTTCATACGGATCGGTCACAAGCGTGACGCCGGGCACCGCGCCGATTTTTTGCTCCGCCGCGGCGGCGCTTCGCAAATCCGCGAGTGAAAGAGTGGTTGGCGGAATCCACAGCGCGAGCAGGCCGTTTCCAGACGGCACCCAGCGATCGACCAC
>DASPVY010000022.1:0-3114 GCA_035622115.1 Candidatus Acidiferrales bacterium | reverse complement strand
TCACGGTGAAGCGGTGGGGTGGGGAATGATCGTGGCTGCGCTTCTGGCGTTCGCGACAAACCGAGTCAGCGAGAAGCAGACCGAGAGAATTGTACGCCTGGTGACGAGCGTCGGCTCGCTTCCGGCTATCCGCGGAGTGCGGGCGAAAAGGCTCTTGGCGTTGATGCGCGGCGATAAAAAATCCCACGCAGGCCGGATCCGCTGGGTCCTGCCCCGCGCCATCGGACGCGTTGAATGGGGCGTGGAAGTTCCTGAGCGGCTGGTCACCGAAGCCGTTGCGGAAGCTCCTGAAGCGGCGGAGATAGCGCGAGCGGAGCCATGAGCTCCTCGAATTCAACGACAAGTCAAATACCGGCTGAAAAACCCGATCGCGGCTCTCTTCCGGGAACGCGGCCTGAAGGAACTCGCGACGAGCGCGAAGCTTCGACGCGCGTCCGCGAGATGTTCAGCCGCATCGCGCCGAGTTACGATTTTCTCAATCATCTGCTGACACTTTCGCTGGATCGCCTGTGGCGGGGGAGCACAGCGAAGCGCTTTGCGGAAATATTGGCGCGGCCCGACGCACGCGCGCTCGATCTCTGCTGCGGGACGGGCGACCTGACGTTTGCACTCGAGCGCCGGGCACGCCAAGCGGCTGCCTCTGGAACTGCCGGAGCGAGCATCTTCGGCGCCGACTTCGCGTTGCCGATGCTGGATCGCGCTCGAGGCAAGGCTTCGCGATCCCATTCACGCGCCGCGTTTCTATCGGCGGACGCATTGTCGCTTCCATTCGCTTCCGACAGCTTCGATCTGGTCACCGCCGCGTGGGGATTTCGCAATCTGGCGAACTACAGCGCCGGGCTCGTGGAGATTTATCGCGTTCTTCGCAGGGGAGGGCAAATCGGCATTTTGGATTGCTGCGAGCCGCAGCCGGGGATTACATCCGCGGCGTTCCGATTCTATTTCAGGCGCGTCCTGCCGATGATTGGAGGAACGATTTCCGGGAGCCGCGAAGCCTACCAGTATCTTCCCGCCTCGGTGTCGAAATTCTTGCGGCCAGACGAGCTATCCGCTTCAATGAAAAGCGCGGGCTTCAAGGACGTGCGATACGAACTCTGGAATCTGGGAACAATCGCGCTGCACATCGGCACAAAGTAGGACCATAGCCCGACTGATCATGTGGGGTCCGGCCGCGGCGACCATGTGGAGTCCGTCGTCATGGATCGTGGGCTCATGCGGGTTGTCGACGCCGACCGCATCGATTTGTTCTGCCGCGTTTATTGAGACGGACGGGATCGCGACGTCCCCGGCAACGTCGCGGCGGGAAGAGGCGGCGCGGAAGTTAGGACGCCGGTGGCGAAAAACGCCCCGGACAAAACCGAAAATGGTCCGTCTTAACGAACGCGACGGCACAAATCGATGCGGACATCGGCGACACGCCGAAAACGGATGCGGAACATGACGACGGACCCCACAGGGCACAGCCGCGGGGACCATGTGGGGCTCAGGGCCGACAGAATGCCCGGTCGGGCAGACGACGCTAACTCTCCTTCGCGCAATCGGCGCGAAGCGCGTCCAAAAAAACCTTGCCCGTTTCCGCCAGCCTGCGTTCGAGCTTCGCGGTGCAATCGCAACTGCTGCAGGCCCACGGTTCCGAGCCATCCAGGTCGCGACAGCGCCGGCGGTCATGCCCATCCTGAACGCGCGTCAGATCGAAGAACTCCTCCCAATAGGGCCGCTCTTCCAGCAGCGGCGTGGGGCAGTAGCAAACTTCCACCCAGCGCGCCGTGCCGTCGGCGCAGAGTCTGGCGTCGCGCATGTTCCGAAAATACTCATCGCCCGCGATCGAGCCGCGGCCAAGCGAGCGATCCTCGATGGCCGCAAGGAGACTCCGTTCGCAATTCGGTTTTACCCGTGCTCTGACCAGATATCGCATGGGAGATTCTATTTTACCGCAGCGCTCGTTTAGTTTTCGAGCCCGAGGGCGCGGATCTTGCTAAGCAGGGTCTTGTAGGAGACGCCGAGCTTCTCCGCGGCGCGCGTTTTATTCCATTTTGATTCGCGCAGGGCGCTTTCGATTTTGAAGCGTTCCACATGGGCTACGGCGCGTTGGGCAACATCTTCTAGCGGACCATCCCAGAGAAATTGCTCTTCGAGCATGCCGGCCGGAAGCTGCTCGGGGGAAGGCCGGGCCGAAGGAAGCTGCAGAGATGACGCGCTAATTTCGGGCCCCGGCGAAAGGATCGCGGCGCGCTCGATGGCGTTCTGCAATTCGCGCACGTTGCCCGGCCACGGATAGGCGAGCATGGCGGCCTTCGTGCTTTCCGAAAGACTGAGCGCGGGCTTGCGAAATTCCCGGCGGAAGCGTTCGAGAAAATGCTCGGCGAGCAGAAGAATGTCGTCGCCGCGATCTCGCAGAGGGGGGATGGTGACGGGCACGGCGGAAATACGAAAGTACAGGTCCTGGCGAAACGAGTTGTCTTCGACGGCCGCGTGCAAATCGCGATTGGTGGCAGCGATCAAGCGGATGTTCACTTCGACGGCCAAAGTGCCGCCAACGCGCTCAAAGCGGCGCTCTTCGAGCACGCGCAGAAGCTTGGATTGAATGGCGGACGGCAGCTCGCCGATTTCGTCGAGAAAAAGCGTGCCGCGATGGGCGAGCTCGATTTTGCCGATCTTTCGGGCGCCAGCGCCGGTGAAGGCGCCGCGCTCGTGGCCGAAAAGTTCATTTTCGACGAGGCCCTCGGGGATGGCGGCGCAGTTCAGCGCGACAAACGCCTGCTCGCGCCGCGGACTCAAATGATGAATCGCGCGCGCGAAAAGCTCCTTGCCGGTTCCGCTTTCGCCCAGGAGCAGAACGGTCGAATCGGTCGCGGCCACGCGTTGAACGAGCCGGCTGGCTTCCTTCATCGAAGGATGCTCGCCGACGATGCGGGGAAAGCCGTAACGCGCGGCGTATTCTTCGCGGAGAAGCAAATTTTCGCGAAGCAGTTCCTGCTCGCGGGCAGCGCGATCGAGCAGCAGCTTCAGGTGATCGAGGTCGACGGGTTTCTGAATGAAATCAAAGGCGCCTTCCTTCATCGCAGTCACGGCTTCTTCGACGGAGCCGTAGGCCGTCACGAGGATCACGGGAAG
>DASPVY010000021.1:0-3980 GCA_035622115.1 Candidatus Acidiferrales bacterium | reverse complement strand
ATTCTTCCTTCAGCGCGAATCCACCGTGGTCGGCGCCGAGCGCCACAATGCGCCCGAAATTCGCGGGGGCGCCCGCCTGCGACGCTTCCTCCACGCGTACGCTAATACGCCGTCGATCGAGTTCGTCGCGCGCGAGTGGCGTTACCAGCGTATCCGGCGTAATCGTGATTTCGCCGCCGTCCGGCGTGTTTTCGAAATCACGCGTGGTGAGTACGGGTCGCGGCACGGCTATTCCGGAGGCATCGAAAGAATGCAGACGTCTTTGAGGTTGCGGTAGCGCTCGGCATAGTCGAGCCCGTAGCCGACGACGAACTCGTTTGGAATCTTGAAGCCGACATAATCCGCTTCGATGTCCTTGATGATGCGTCGCGAGGGCTTGTCGAGGAGCGCCGCAACTTTCAGCATGTGCGGCCGCCGCTGCAGCAGGATTCTCTTCAGGTAGCTCAGCGTCAGGCCCGTGTCCAGAATGTCTTCCACGAGAATTACGTTCAGGCCTTCGATGCTGCTGTCGAGGTCCTTGTTCACGCGCACCTGGCCCGAGCTTTCTTTGCCCTTGCCGTAGCTGGATACGGCGATGAAATCGAGCGAGGAGTCAAGATCGATCTCCCGCACGAGATCGGATAAGAAAATGCATGCTCCCTTGAGAACCCCGACCAGATGAACTCGCTCGCCCTTAAAATCCTTAGAAATTTCTTTGGCGACTTCCTGAACGCGTTTCCGGATTGCCGCGCGGCGGATGAGAACTTTCAGTTGGTTACGGCCTTTTTCGGGCATTCTTCGGCCACCTTGGGCGTTGAAGGCGGCTACTCTAACCCACGACGTTGGTGATGACAAGGCGAGCCGATTCCAGCCCGCGACGCTGTTTCATTCCAGCCCGAACTGCTTACGTATTTCCGCCATGGATTTTTCTTTCCAGAGGCGCCCGAAATTTTCAAGGGAGCAAAACGATCGGGAGTGCATTCGATCGATGTAGAGGCATCCGCGGAGGTGGTCGATTTCGTGCTGAAGGATTCGCGCGTACCAGCCCGAAGCTTCAATCACTCTTGGTTTTCCGTTCTCGTCCAGGCAATCCACATGCACGCTGCGCGACCGCGCAACGACCGCCGTAAAACCTGCCAAGCTGAGGCAGCCTTCGAAGAACTCAGCTTTCTTCGCGCCCGCAGGCCGAATATTCGGATTAATGATGACGTGAAACGGGACCGAGTTGCGCTCGCGCTCGCGGAGCCTCTCCGGCGATGCGTCTTTGTAATACTCCGGGCGATCTTCAACGACGGCCAGTTGCAACGGCTCGCCGATCTGCGGAGCGGCCAAGCCCACGCCGGGCGCGCCGCGCATTGTCTCGCGCATATTCTCGATCAGCCGCCGGATTTCTTTGCTGCGAATCTCCGCGGGCTTCAGCGGACGCGCCACGTTCCTCAGCACGGGCTCGCCGACCTGCAGGATTTTCAGAATCACGCGTCAGTCCTCGCCGACAAGATAGTTCCCCGAGCGAAAAATCACGCGGGAGCGCATTGAGCGCCCGCCATCTTATCACTCGAATCTGCCGCTTGGATTTCGACGCGCGCCGTCCCCGCCCGCATGTGTGCTAACCTCGACGACGCCGCGCCGGATCGAATCTCAAAATGTTTTCCGACCGCACGAACTGGAATTTGCGAACAAATCGTTTGACCGAAGCGCTGGCTGCGCACCGAGCCGCGGGAAAGCCGCTCCTCGATCTCTCGGCTTCGAACCCCACCCAATGCGGATTCGAATACGACGGCGCCGCGGTTCTACGAGCGCTGAGCAGCCCGTTCGCGCTGAAGTATGAGCCGGAGCCCCTGGGGCTTCCCAGCGCCCGCCAGGCCGTGGCGGCTTATTACGCAACGCGAAATATCGACGTGCCGGTTTCGGATCTCGTACTAACCACCAGCACCAGCGAGGCCTATTCGTTCATTTTCCGGACGCTCTGCAATCCGGGCGACGAAATTTTAGTTCCGCAACCCGGTTATCCCCTCTTCGATTTCCTTGCGGAGATCCAGGATGTCAAACTCGTCCGATACGCGCTGGTCTACGATCACGGCTGGCAGATCAATTTTCACTCCCTCGAGCAGGCGATCACGCCGCGCACGCGAGCGGTAGTCGTCGTTCATCCCAACAACCCCACCGGGCATTTCGCCACGGAGACTGAGGCCGCCGAGCTGAATGGGATTCTTTCTCGCTGTGACATCGCGGTGATCGCCGACGAAGTTTTTCTCGATTTTGCCCTGGCCGGCTACGCGCCCCCGAGCTTCGCCGCGAACGACGCGACTCTCACGTTTACCCTCAGCGGCATTTCCAAAATCTGTGGCCTGCCGCAGATGAAAGTAGCCTGGCTCCGGGCAAGCGGCCCGCAGCGCCTGAAGTCTGAAGCGCTGGCTCGACTCGAAATCATCGCCGACACGCACCTGTCAATGAACGCGCCCATCCAGTTCGCGCTTCCAACGCTTCTCGATCAGCGCCACACATTTCAGAAGCAGGTCAACACCCGTCTGACGCAGAATCTCTCGCGCATCGACGAGCGCCTCGCCAGTCACAAAACGTGCAGCCGCCTGAAGCTCGAAGGAGGTTGGTATGCCGTTCTGCGCGTGCCTGCCACCGCTTCCGACGAAGATCTCGTTATCCGGTTACTGACCGAGCGCGATGTTTTGGTTCATCCGGGCCACTTTTACGAGTTCGATTCCGATGGTTTCCTGGTCATCAGTCTGATTACGGCTCCCGGGGAGTTCGCCGAAGGCATTGACCGCATCCTGTCGTCAATCTGAGACCGAGATTCCCCGAAATTCGCTCGCGTCTCGCAGCGGGTAATATTCAGCCGGATTCATCGCGCCTAATTCTCTGAATCTGGGACTGTGGAAAGATTTCCGCAACAGCGCCTCTCTCTACGCTTGCGATTTCACCCGCGATATTGGAAGCTATTTTCCTCAAAGGCTTGTAATTGGAAGTCCAGGTCGCGACGACGACGAGCCAGCCAAATCCGAAACTCGATGTCTCATAACCTTCACTCGCTGCGCATCGTTTATTTCTCGATGGAAATTGCGCTGGCGAACGACATTCCCACATATTCCGGCGGCTTGGGCATTCTTGCCGGCGACACATTGCGCTCGGCCGCGGATGCGGGCTTGCCGATGGCCGGCGTAACGCTGCTCTATCGCAAAGGGCATTTCGATCAGCAGTTCGACGCGCAGGGCAACCAGACCGCGAGTCCCACATCCTGGAATCCGGAGGCAGTGCTCGAGCCGCTCGACGTGCGCGCAACCGTCACCATTGAAGGACGCAAAGTCGCGCTGCGAGCCTGGCAATACTCGATTGCCGGCCTCGGCGGCGGAATCGTTCCGGTGATTCTCCTCGACACTGCGCTTCCGGAAAACTCCCCTGCGGATCAGGCCCTCACCCAGAGGCTTTACGTCGGCGACGATCGCTATCGGCTTTGCCAGGAAGCAGTTCTCGGCATCGGGGGCATGGAAATATTGCGGGCGCTCGGCGCGAAGCGCGTCCTCAACTACCACATGAACGAGGGCCATGCATCGCTGCTCACCATCTCCCTGCTCGAATCGCAGTTGCGCGGCCGGCCATCAAAGGAAATCACCGAAGAGGATCTCGAGTCGATCAAACGAAGGTGCGTTTTCACCACGCACACTCCCGTTCCGGCTGGGCACGATCACTTTCCACGCGATATGGTTCTTAGCGTCCTGGGAGAGAAGCGCACCGAACTCCTCGATAAGCTCGGCTGCTTAACCGACGGCGTTCTGAACATGACCTATCTCGGCCTCCGCTGCTCGCATTACATCAACGGCGTCGCGATGAATCACGCCGAGATCACCCGGGGGATGTTCGCGGGCTACACCATTCACGCGATTACGAACGGCGTCCACGCCACCACTTGGACTTCCCCTCCTTTTCAGGAATTGTTCGATAAACATTTCGCCGAGTGGCGCCGCGACAACAATTACCTGCGTTACGCC
>DASPVY010000020.1:0-7130 GCA_035622115.1 Candidatus Acidiferrales bacterium | reverse complement strand
ATGCAGATCGTAAATGAACTGAATCCCGCCCTCGCTGGCGACGACTTCTTCCGGAACAGATCCGTGAAGTACGGAGACGCGCTGCTCGAGCCCTTCGAGCAGGCGCACTTTCGGGTCGTTTCTTTCCAGAATGCCCACCGGTTCAAACAGTTCGACAAGAAGCTCGACGAGCATGGGCTTGAGGCGTTCGACTGACTGGCAGAGATTCTGCATGACGAGGTAGTCGCCATAGCGGTCGACGATCAGCGAAGGAATCCCATCGGCTTCGCCATAGATCAAGCGAAAGACTTCGGAATCTTTGACCACGCGCTTGCGGAATTCTGCGGCCGACAGCAAGCGTTGGCGGAGAAATGCCCGGTCGACGGGAACATCTTCGTTGGTGACCATGCGAACGGAAATCTGCGAGCGGTCGCTATAGAACGCCCGCCCGAGGAAGCGGCCTCGCTCATCGAAGAGGCTCGCCACCGACCCCGGCGCGGCTTCGACGCTGCGCACATCGCTGCGATAGACCCAATGATGGCCCGAACGCAAGCGATCGATGCCACGTGGACTGATTATGACGCGGTCTTCGGGCAAGTGCGGGACCTCTCGGGTGGACGGCCGCAGCTCGCTGGGAACGCGGCCGGCGAAATCGCGCGAACGGACCGGCGCATAGCGGCACGCTGCGAAACGGCACTTCACGCACGCAGCGCGTTTCTGATAACACAGAATTCGCGAGAAATCCAGAACGCCGGGCCGTGCTCCGGCGGCGAAGAAAAGCGCGGTCCAGACAAACTTATTCAAGGTCCGTAAGATAAACTGCGGAGACTCGGATGCGCGCGCTGAGTTGCGGCCGTTCGGTGAAACGGACCAGGGTGGGCTGCGAGGCCCGAGGCTCTGGCGTGCAGGGCGCTGTTTGATCCGCGGGGCAGAGAATACAGTGCGCTTGACTGAACTCGATTACCTGCTTCCTCCCGAACGCATTGCGCAGCGCCCGCTCGAACAGCGCGACGCCTCGCGAATGCTCCTGCTCAATCGAACGACCGGCGCCTGGGAAGACCGTACTTTTCGCGAGTTCCCGGCGCTCTTGCGCGGCGATGAGCTGGTTGTGGTGAATAACGCCCGAGTGATCCCCGCGCGGTTGCTCGGGCGCCGCCTCGGAACGTATTCCGGGCCGCGCGCAAAATCCACAAAAGCGAGCCGCGAGTTTCTGCAATCGCCGATTGAACTGATGCTGGTCCGGCAGATCGAAGCGAACGTATGGGAAGCGTTGGTTCGGCCGGGGCGAAAGGTCGGGATCGGCGAGAAGATCATCTTTGGCGACGGGGAACTGACCGCGGAAGTGGAGTCGCGCGGTGAGTATGGGATTCGGCGTCTGCGATTTCAGGCCGAAGGTGACTTCGAATCCGCCTTGAATCGCCTCGGGCACATTCCACTTCCCCCGTACATCCATCGCGCGGATGAACCGGCCGACCGCGAGCGATACCAAACGCTGTTTGCCACGCATGCGGGGGCGATTGCCGCACCGACGGCCGGACTGCATTTCTCGCAGGAGGTTTTGGCGCAACTGCGGGCGCGCCATATCGAGATCGCCGAAATCACGCTCGAAGTGGGGCTCGGCACGTTCGAGCCCGTCCGCACCGAGCGAATCGAAGATCATCCCATTCACCGCGAATCGTACGAGCTGTCGCAAAACGCTGCCGCCGCGATCGAACGCGCCCGCTCCAACGGCCGGCCGATTCTCGCGATCGGAACCACTGTTGTTCGCGCGCTCGAGGACGCCGCCGCGAAGAGCCTTGGAGCGGCCACGGTTCCGGCAGCGCTGCGGATTCCGCCGGGGCGCGCCGAAGCTGAGATCTTTCTATATCCGGGCAAGGACTTTCGCGTCGTGGACCAACTATTGACTAATTTTCATCTGCCGCAGTCCAGCCTTCTCGCCCTCGTTGCAGCATTCGCCGGACGCGAACACGTCTTGCGCGCGTATGCTCACGCGATCGAAGCCGGCTATCGCTTCTACAGCTACGGGGACTGCATGCTGATTCGCTGAGCGGCAGCGGCGCGCTGGCCATTGGGAGTTAGGCGACGGCTGAGGATGCAATTGCGACCAGCGTCGTCTATAATGCGCAGCCTGCCCAGGGGGCGCGGTTCGAATGCGGTTTTTGATTCTCAGCGATATTCACGCCAATATGAGCGGGCTCGATGCCGCGTTGAAAGCGTCCGAAGGACGCTGGGACCGCGTAGCATGCCTGGGCGACATCGTCGGCTACGGACCGGATCCCAATGAAGTGGTGGACAAAATTCGCGAGCTGAACGCGGTGACGATCCGCGGCAATCATGATAAAGCGGGGAGCGGGCTCGAAGACGCCAGCGATTTCAATCCCGTCGCGCGCAGTGCGGCCATCTGGACCCACGAGGAGCTTCGTCCTGATAATCTCGATTACCTGCTGAATCTTCCGACCGGCCCGGTTCAGATCGACGGAATCACTCTCGTCCACGGCGCGTTGCACGATGAAGACGAATACGTTTTCACGCAAGCCCAGGCGCTGGACGGGCTGCTGGATGCGCCCACGCCGCTCACTTTTTTCGGCCACACGCATATCCAGGGCGGGTTCATCTTGCGCGGCGATACGGTCGAGCCCATTCGATTGAAAGTGCCGCTCGACGCGAAATTCGTTGAGATCCCGATCGAGCAGGGAACCAATTACCTCGTCAATCCGGGATCGATCGGCCAGCCGCGCGACGGTGACCCGCGCGCGGGTTTCGTGATTGCAGACCTCGGCTCCAAAAAAATCGAATTTTGGCGCATCACCTACGATATTGCGGCCGTGCAGGAACGCATGTACAAGGCCGGACTTCCCGAGCCGCTGATTTTGAGGATTGCGTTCGGCCGCTAGCGCCAGCCGGGCTCGACCATGCCTGATCCGATTCAACCCCAATCCCAGGAACGCAGCACATTTCCGATCGCGTTTGCGCTGGGCGTCGCGGTGGTTCTCTTTCTTCTGGGAGGACTGCTCCTCTTCAACCGGCTGACTCGCGGCAAAGGGCCGGCGGGCGAAGTTCATTTGCCGTTCGGCGCGGCGGAGCAGGCCGTGGCGGAGCGAATTCACTTCAGCGATCCGCAGATGGCCCGCGCATCGAACTTCCTGAATCAGGAGGTGACCTATGTCGGAGGCGTGGTCGCCAACGATGGCGTCGCGGCCATCAAGGAAATTGAAGTCACTTTCGAATTTCACGATCCGTTCAATCAGGTCATTCTCCGCGAGTCTCGACGCCTGCTCGGAACAAACGCGAGCCCCATGGGCGGCGGCGAACGCCGCGATTTTCAGGTCACCTTCGAATACATCCCGGATCAGTGGAATCAGCAATACCCCACAATCCGAGTGACCGGCCTGCTCCTTCAGTAGTTTCCGCTCTCGTTTTCTTGGCGCCGTTTTTTCCCTCCTCGAGTATCGACCGGCCGTATTGGCGCTCCCGTGGACGAGTGGACTCAACTTCAGACCACCCTTGACCGGATGACCACTTCCGGTGTCGTCGAAGTGCATGAAGACGGCCGATGGCTCGCCGAACTGACCGGGCTCCATTGCGAAATCAGGAATGAAGGAAAGCAGTCGCTCGTGCATATCTGGTCGGAGGACCGCAATCTCGTCCGGCGAATCCTGCGCGTCGCCGAGCATTCCGCCGAGCGGGTGGTCTTCGAAGTGCGGCGCTTCGGAATGAACCGCCCTGCGCGCCTTGAATTTATCGCCGTCGATGCGCCGCGCCGTAAGAGCCGTGTGACCGCAGAAAAATTTCGCGCCCGCCTGTCGCGAATCCTCGCCGAGAATTTTCCCGACGCGAAAGTCGACATGCTTTCCGCGTCCCCGGATCTCGAGCACTCGTTCTCAGGCGTTTTTGTTCGGGGAGTGATGTCCGAAGGAAGGCACGCCTGGGCCATTCTGGCCGCGCCGCCGGATTTGAACGCGAGCGCCATGGACGGAATTCTCACATTCGGCTTGCTCTGGCTCGATTGGACTCGGAGTCACGCGGACCGGCGTGCGATTGAAGGGCTGCGGTTATTCGTCCCCGAGGGCGCGGGGCGGGAATTGCGGCGCCGCGTGAAGGGTTTGAATTCGGCCGCGCGCGTTGAAATCTTTGAGTCGCTCGAAGACCAGAGGCGTTTTCACGCCCTGGACCTCGCCGACACGGGGAATCTCGAGAGTTGGCTCACCCCACGGCGCGACATCGAACGCGCGCTCGATGCCGCCCGCGAGATCATCGAGCGGATTCGAGCAATCGACGTGCGTGCAGCGGAGCAAGTCGTTGCCGACGCACGCCCCGGCTTGCGCGAAGTCGCCGTACGCTTTCGCGGTCTCGAATTTGCGCGCTGCGCCGACGGCAAAGTTGCCATTGGGGTCGGCGATGATAGTCACCTATGGAGCAGCCGCGCGCCGGGCGAGCTGAAACAACTGATCGGCAATCTCGAAATTTATCGGAATCCGGTGGCCAATCCGTCGAATCATCCCTTTTACCGCGCCGCGCCGGAGCGCTGGCTCGAGGCCATTGTGCGCGCGAATCCTGCGGAGCTTGACGCGCAACTCGATCCGGAATTTATGTATTCCCAGGTCCCGGCGCTGTCAGATTCGAATCGCGGCGTGATCGATCTCCTCGGCGTGACGCGGAAGCGATGCCTCGTCGTCCTCGAGCTGAAAGCCTCCGAAGATATTCACTTGCCGCTGCAGGCCGTGGATTACTGGCTGCGTGTGCGCCAGCACTTGGCAAACGGCGATTTCCATCGTTACGGCTATTTCACCGGAATTGAACTCGATCCCAGCCCGCCGCTCTTGTGGCTCGTTGCGCCCGGCTTGCAGTTTCATCCCGCAACCGACACGCTGCTGCGATATTTCGCCGGAGATCCAAGTGACGCGAATTGGCTTGAATGAAAATTGGCGCCGCGGATTGCGAGTGATATTTCGCCAGTAAAAAAAGCGCGGGCGCAAAAGAGAAGGGAAGCAGCTTAGGTTGCCCTGTTGCCGCTTCCCGGGGTGTGTCCTAGAAGTGTTTGATTAGTTAGATGCGGTGCACCCAAAAAGGTTTCCTGAGACGGTTGCCGCGCGAAAATCAATAGAAGAGATACTTCCGCCACTTCTCGTCTTTGTGTCCGATCAGGCGCATCAATTGCCGCGAGGTGTGCAACGTGAATGGACGAGGCCGTCGCGCGAGCTGCAATCCCGCTTCTTCCGGCGTCCGGTCGCCCTTGCGGTTATTGCAATCGTAGCAGCAGGCGACGAGATTTTCCCACGACGAGTGGCCGCCACGGGATCTCGGCAATACATGATCGAGAGTCAGCTCCGAGGCCGGCAGCGCCTGCCCGCAGAACTGGCACGTATTGCGATCGCGCAGCAAAATATTCTTCCGCGAAAGCGCGCGGCTCTGCTGCGGGATGTGGCGATAGGTGAGGAGGCGAATCACCGAAGGAACCGCAACCGCGCGAGAGCTCGAATGCACTTCGGAAGAATGCGTTTCTTCGGCCTGGGCAACGCCCTTGAGCATCAACACGAGCGCGCGCCGCACGGCAGTCACATTGATGGGCTCGAATGTCGCGTTGAGCACCAGCACCGGCGCCTGCATCACGGACGGGCGGCTCGATGGAGTGGTCGCCGCGCGGGACACAGCAGTCCCATCCGCGCCGACATTGAACCTCGGCCGGGGACGCAAACCGTTCTTAAGCCGGTTGTCCATCACAGCCTTCAATTCCGCCCTGTGTGGTCTTACACGCTCCGGCTGGGGCTCGGTTTTGACAGCCCGAAGCGCAAACTTTTCGAAGTGCTAACTGTTAGACGCGGCTTGGGAACCTCGGGATTCCCTGCTAGCGAGTTCTGGTACCACTCGAGCCACGGTTAGACCGCAAACGCTGGCTGCTCCCGCCTTCTTCAACGCTCGAGAGCACGAATCCAGCGTCGCGCCTGTCGTAAATACATCATCTACCAGTAGTATGCGTAGGTTGTCAACTTTACTGCCCTTGCGGGTTTCGTACGCGCCACGAACAGACTGCCAGCGCTGGCGATGCGTCAGCAATCGTTGTGCTGGCCGCGGGCGAGTCCGCACGAGCAGAAAGCTTTCCAATTTGAGACCGAGGCGCCGCGCCAGCGGCTTGGCGATCAATTCTGCCTGGTTGTAGCCGCGTTCCCGGAGCCTAGCGGAGAACAGCGGTACTGGCACTACGGCATCGAATTTACGTTCGGGATATTCGTCGCGGACCACGGCTTCAAGTCGCGACGCAAACCACGCGGCCAGTGGCATGACTGCATCGTATTTCAGCAGCAAGATGGTTCCCCCGAGTGCGTCGTCGTAAATGCCAAAGCTGCGAGCGCAATCGAACGCGTATAGCTCCATCCTGCATGACTGGCACCGCGGATTCGGCGCCTGCGCGGCCACCGGGGAAACGAAGGGCAGCCCGCAGGATTCGCACTTCGGCCCTGCGATGGGCCGCAGCAACGCGAAACAGTCTTCGCACAGGGGAATGCGCGAGGCGGTTGCGAGTGTTGTGCCGCACAGACGGCAGGGCGCAGGAAAGGCAATCGCCGCCAGCGCATCGAGAGTGTCGCGTAGGATCATGCCCGCACACGTGAAGCGTTATGCGGGTCAAGACACTACGCTACCCGCGCTGGGCGAACTATCCGGGATAATACGGAGAACTTCGCGACGGCCAGGCCGAAGAGAAATGCGCTCGCGGCGCGATCAGAGCAGTCCCTGCTCCTGTTTTTCCTGGCAGGCGATGCAATAGCGCGTCCACGGCACGGCCTCGAGCCGCTTCTGTTGCAGTTCCAGGTGGCAGCTTATGCACTCACCGAACTCGTCCTCACGAATACGGCTGAGCGCGTCGTCCACGAGCTGCAGGAGCGATCGAGCGTCGTGCGTCTGGCCAAACAAAAACTCTTTCGTATAAGAGTTGGCAGCCTTGTCCGCCAGATCCACCGTGGGATCTTCATCCGCCTCGCGGCCTTCCTGTTCCGTTCGCGCGATGGCCTTCAGCAATTCTTCGCGCCGCGTTTGAAGTTTCTTTTTGTAGTAATCGAGACGCTTCTTGTCCATGCTCAACTTCCTATGTGAGCCCCAACGTCTTGCCCAAATCAGGTGATTTTAGCGGTCGCTCAAGGCGCTGTCAAATCGCG
>DASPVY010000019.1:0-2345 GCA_035622115.1 Candidatus Acidiferrales bacterium | reverse complement strand
CGCGATGGCCGGCGCTTCGCAGCCGATCTTCGAAGGGGGAAGGCTCCAGGCGAATTACGTCCGCGCCCGAGCGGCCTACGATGAGTCGGTGGCAAACTATCGGGAACAGGTTTTGACGGCCTTCAAGGAAGTCGAGGATGGTCTGTCAGGTTTGCGCGTCCTCGAGGAGCAGGAGACGGCCCAGAACACCGCCATCGCTTCGGCCAAGAAGACCGCCGACATTTCGACCGCACGCTACAAAGAAGGCCTCGCGAACTATCTCGAAGTGATTGATGCGCAGCGCACAGTGCTTGAAAGCGAAGAGCTCACCGCGCAAGTTCGTGAGTTCCGGCTGCTTACCACCGTGCAACTCATCAAGGCCCTTGGCGGCGGCTGGCAGGACTCGAAAGTCCACGCGCTGATGCAACCGATCGCCCCGCCGGCGTCGGCTGCGAATGCCTCCTCTGCCGCGACCCCGAATCATTGATTCCGAAAGCGACTGCGCCCAATTCAGGCTTCGCGGCACCCGCGATTTATTTCGACTGGAAGCGTCCACTTGCATAGAATGTTTTCGCGATGCCGGACGAATCGATAGCTATCGTAGGCGGCACGGGCGACCTGGGATATGGACTCGCGCTGCGATGGGCGATGGCCCGGCGCGAAATCGTGATTGGTTCGCGCGTGGCGGCACGCGCGGACGAAGCTGCGGCCAAAATCAAGCAGCAACTGGGCGCGGAGGCAAAAGTCCGCGGACTGGTGAACGACGAAGCCGTGTTGCAGGCGGAAATCGTCGTCATTGCCGTGCCCTTCGCGGCGCAAGCGTCCACGCTCGCATCCATCCGCGAAAAACTGCGCGCGGGACAAATGGTTGTCGACTGCACGGTTCCGCTGGAGGCCGCTCTCGGGGGCGCGCCAACGCGTACTTTGGGCCTATGGGCCGGCTCGGCAGCGGAACAGACTCGACGGCTATTGCCGGATAATTTGCATATCGCCGCCGCGTTTCATAACGTTTCCGCGCATGCGCTGCAGCAAATTGCTCAAACTATCGATTGTGATGTCGTGGTTTGCGCCGATGATGTTGAAGTGCGCGCGCGGCTGCGACCCTGGGTCGATGCGATTCCCAATTGCCGTTATGTGGACGGTGGAAAGCTCGAAAACGCACGCGTCGTCGAGTCGCTGACCGGATTTTTGATCGGCGTGAACCGCCGCTACAAAATTCCTGCATCGGGAATACGGATCACCGGCATCGGTCCGGCAAAATGAGGCGTGCCAAACCGGGTCGGCGAGCGAACGGCCGGATTGAACTCATTGGTCTTCGCACGATTCCGGAGGTGAACCCCGGAGATGACGTTGCGCATCTGGTGTGGGATGCTGTGCAGCGCGAGGGCGCACGAATCGAGCCGGGCGATATACTGGTAGTCGCGCAGAAAGTTTTTTCGAAAGCCGAAGGGCAGATTGTGCGTTTGCGTGAAGTTTCGCCTTCAGCGCTCGCGAGAACGTGGGCGCGGACATTGCGCGCGGATCCGCGGTTCATCGAAGTCGTGCTTCGTGAATCGCGGCGAATCATTCGGATGAGCGAGCGCGTGATGATTGTGGAGACGCGCCATGGCTTTGTTTGCGCCAACGCCGGCGTGGATCGCTCGAACCTACGGGATCGCGGCACGGTGACGTGCCTGCCGCTCGATCCCGATCGTTCGGCGCGCGAATTTGCGAGCCGCATGAAGAAACTGAGTGGTGCGCGGGTGGCGGCGATCATTTCAGATACATTTGGGCGGCCGTGGCGGCTTGGGCTTGTAAACGTGGCAATCGGCGCCGCGGGATTTGAAGTCCTCGAAGATTTGCGTGGCGAGCACGACGCAAGCGGACATACTCTTCAGGCAACAATCCTTGCCGTCGCGGATGAACTCGCCTCTGCGGCCGGACTGGTGATGAAAAAAGCGGCGCAAGTTCCGGCCGTGATCATCCGGGGAGCAAAAGTGCAAGCCGGAAAGGGCGTGGCGCGGAAGTTGATTCGCCCACCCGCGGAAGATATGTTTCGTTAGCGGGAGCGCCTGGCTGTCGATTTGGCACGAGAACTCGGACCAACACACATGGGGATCGCCGCAACGACTTCGAGAATCGCGACTTCGACGCCGCCGGACCGCACTGCGATCGGGCGCGCGCTGGCACTCGCAGAATCCGGCGCGCAAGTTTCGCGCGATGACGCGATCTTGCTGATCGAGCGTGCTGAGACCGGTGCATTGCTCGAGGCTGCGTCGTCCTTGCGCACGCGCGCCAAGGGCCGGACGATCAGCTATTCGCGCAAAGCCTTTCTGCCGCTCACGACCTTGTGCCGCGACTATTGCGGCTACTGCACCTTCCGGCGC
>DASPVY010000018.1:0-4350 GCA_035622115.1 Candidatus Acidiferrales bacterium | reverse complement strand
AATATCCTTCGAGGAGCGCCCGGATTCCGTCTCGCGCTTCAGCCTCTTCAAATCTGCGCGCATGTCCGACGCGTGCTGGTAGCGCAAGTCGCGGTCTTTTTCGAGCGCCTTGCCGATGATCCGCTCGAGCTCCGACGGAGTATCCGCGTTCAATCGCACCGCCGGCACCGGCGCGCGGTTCAGGATCGCTTCCGTAATCACGCCCGAACTTTCGCCGCGGAATGGCGGCATCCCCGTCGCCATTTCGTACAGCACATCGCCAAACGAAAATAAATCCGTCCGCGGATCCAGTTCTTTCGCTCTCACCTGCTCCGGTGACATGTACGCCACCGTACCGAGCGTGCTTCCCGGACTTGTCAAATGTTCGGGCGCGAGTTCCGCGGCGGTATCCCGCGTCGCCGAAAACGATTGCGACGACGGCGCGGCAATCGTCTTGGCCAGTCCGAAGTCCAGAATCTTCGCGCGGCCTCGTTTGGTTACGAAGATGTTCGCCGGCTTGATGTCGCGATGAACGATTCCTTCCGCGTGCGCCGCATCCAGGGCGTCCGCGATCTCGATCGCCAGCCCGAGCAGCGTTTCCATGTCCATCGGCTTCCCGGCGATTTGCAGCTTGAGCGTTACGCCGTCCAGGTACTCCATGGCGATGAACGTGCGCCCACCGTCTTCGCCAATGTCGTAAATCGTGCAGATGTTGGGGTGATTGAGCGCCGACGTCGCTTTCGCTTCGCGCTTGAAGCGTTCGAGCGCTTGCGCGTCATGCGCTACTTCTTCGGGAAGGAATTTCAGCGCCACGGCGCGGTCCAGCCGCGTGTCCTCAGCCTTGTACACCACGCCCATTCCGCCGCCGCCGAGTTTCTCGAGAATGCGGTAGTGCGAAATTGTGCGTCCGGTGAGCGAACTGGCGTCAGCCATTTGCGGAAATATTATGCCCCGCTATTACCCAAGTCAACGCACGGAAGACTTTGCAGCGTGGGTGCCGGCGGTGGACAAAATCGCCGGCTGGAAGCCCGCATGACCCTTCGCAAGAGCCCGGGCGCCGTCATTCTGAGGACTCACTGTTCCCATCCTTCTTCAGCCAAATCTCCAGCCCGATCAAATCCTCTCGAATCTCTGCGCCGCGAAACTGCGTCGACGCAATCATCTCCACGAATTCAGCCTTTGTGTACGCCCGTTTCAGCAGCATGAACCGGAACGTCAATTTAGTGATCACCGCGTTCACGGCGCCAGGATTCATTGCGTCCACGGCCTGATTGATCGAATCTCTCGACGCGTCTCTCCGCAAATCGATGATCACCGCTCGCCCACCCGGCTTGAGCACGCGATGCATTTCTTTCAGCGCGCGCCTCGGCTCGCTGAAATTCTTGAAAGCCGCGCGGCAAAGGAGAAAATCGAACGTATCGTCGCCGAATGGCATGGCCGACGCATTGCCTTGACGAAAATCGATCTTCAGCCCTGCCCTCTCGCCATTCGCGCGCGCGATTTCGACAAACGTTTCGCTGATGTCCAATCCCGTAATTTGAAAATTGCCGAGTTTCGCCAACTCAATCGCGAAATATCCCGGTCCGGGTGCAACTTCAAGGACGCTGCTTTGCGGCAAAATTTGCTCCGCCGTGCGCCGCGCCAATGCCTTGAAATCGCCTAGCGATTTCTTCGTCAGCGCCGCATACCACCTCGCGACGCTTCCTTCCATTCCCCAACCTCTGTATCCCTTCACCGTCGTCGCTCGAGCTGACATCGAATCCTCCGTTTCCGGATCCAACGTAGCCCGCATTCCATTCGGATTAAAATGCCATTCGGCGAACGCCAAGTCCCCATCGGCGAACGCGTCCTCCTCACCGGCGAAAGTCCACAACGACCGAGCCGTTGCGTGTCATTCCGAGGAGTTCCGGCTCGGCCGGAAGGAATCCGCGTTTGCATTCGTATTACACAGCAGGGGAGCTACTTACGAGGTCCTCACCAACACCTCGTGCGTTTCGCCGAGGTCTCGTGCCGAAGGCGTGACAATCGTTTTCGGCCCGATGAAGATTTTTTCTTTGCGCGCGAGCGCCACGCGAATATCGTTTTCGCTCACGAATTCCGCCACTTTGATTTTTGGCGCTTCCGGCTTGGTCTCGGGCGGCGCCGCCGCGGGCTTCGTTTCGGGCCTCTGCGCAACGCTCGCGCTCGCCGCCACAGCTGCCTCCGCGCGCGGTGGGCCCACTCGTTCTGCCACCACTCGCGCCGCGACCTCCGCAGGGCTCGCTTTCCTCGCCGGCGTATTTTCTTTTCCCGCGCCGCCTCGCGGAATTCCTCGCGCTCCAAAAACATTTTCAACAATCCGCGCGATCGTCTTTCGATCCGGCACAATCTCGCCGCTCGCAGCTTCCGCAACCGCGGCTGCCACTGCCGCTTTCACCGGCTCCGCCGCTGCCAGAGCGTTCGCGCTCTCGTTCTTCCCGGCAGCGCTGCTCGCGCCCGCCAGTCTATGTTCTGCGGGGACCGTCCGATGCTCCACCGCGCGCGATTCCCATGCGATCCGCTTGTAATTCATCAAATGCATCGGACCGATGTTGTCTGACGTGATGTTCCCGCCCTCCGCGCCGCACCCGAGCGTCATCGCCGGAAAAAGATTCGTCGAATATCCGATCGAGCCGTGCACCGCGGAAGTATTCACCACCACGCGGTTCGCCGGAACCTTCGCGCCATATTCGCGCACGGCCGCTTCGTTCTGCGAATGAATCGACGCCGTGTGCCCTGCGCCGCCGAACCGCAGCAGCCGCTGGCAAATATCGATTCCCGCTGCAAGATTCGCGCCCGAATAAAACGCCAGCACCGGCGACAATTTTTCCGCCGATAGCGGATACTCGCGCCCCACGCCCTCGAGCCGCGCAATCAGCACCCGCGTATTCGAGGGCACTTTGATCCCCGCGAGATCTGCCAGCACGGTCGCGTGCTTCCCCACGATTTTCGGATTCGGCGCCGACGTACCAGGCCGGATCACCAGTTCCCCGAGCCGCGCGATCTCTTCCGCGTTCAGCAAATAGCCGCCCTGATTGCGGCATTCCTCGAGCGCCTTCTCGCGCACCGCTTCTTCCACCACAATCGCCTGCTCCGACGAGCAAATCGTTCCGTAATCGAAAGTTTTTCCCGCAAAAATATCCGCAATCGCTTTCCGCACATCCGCGGTCCGCTCGATGAACGCCGGAACGTTGCCGGGCCCGACTCCGTAAGCCGGCTTTCCCGAGCTGTACGCCGCGCGCACCAGCCCCGATCCGCCGGTCGCCAGGATCACGCCGGTTTTCTTGTGCCGCATCAATTCCTGCGTGCCCTGCATCGTCGGGTGCAACAGGCAAACGACGATTCCTTCGGGCGCTCCCGCGATCAGCGCCGCGCGCTCCAGCACCGCCGCCGTCTCGCAGATGCAACGCATCGCATTCGGATGCGGGCTCAGCACAATCGCATTGCGCGCCTTCAGCGAAATCAGCGTCTTGTATATCGCCGTCGAAGTCGGATTTGTCACCGGAATCACCGCTGCCACCACGCCGAACGGCTCGGCGATCTCGAACACCATCTTTTCGCGGTCTTCGCGAACGAAGCCTACCGTCTTCATCCCGCGAATCGCTCGAGGCACGTCCACCGAGGCGAGCCGGTTCTTCGTCGTCTTGTCCGGCACATTGCCGTAGCCGGTTTCCTCCACGGCGACGCGCGCCAGCTGTTCGCCCGCTTCGGTCGCCGCGTTCGCGCACGCGTCCACCACGGCGTCCACTTCCACCTGCGAAAATTCGGCAAATTTTTTCTGTGCTGTGCTTGCCCGCTCGACACCAGCGCGGGCTTCCTGGATGGAGATCAAATCGGGGTCGCGCAGGTTCAACTTTCGTCCTGTCTATTCACCGTCATTCGGAACGAAGCGTGGAATCAAATTCGTCTGGCTGGGTGGCTTCTGTTGCCTATCGGTTCTTCAGTTGCGGGCCTGCGCATCGCGCTTATTTCTTCGTCCCGCCCGGCAAAATCGCTTCCACTAGCTCGTGTGGCCGCGGTATCACGTGAACCGCTACAAGTTCGCCCACGCGCCGAGCCGCCGCCGCACCGGCATCCGTCGCGGCCTTCACCGCGCCGACGTCTCCCCGCACCATCACCGTCACGTAGCCCGAGCCGATGTATTCCTTTCCGATCAGAACCACGTTCGCGGCCTTCACCATCGCATCCGCAGCCTCAATCGAGCCGATCAAGCCCTTCGTCTCGATCATTCCCAGTGCGTCATTCGCCATTCTGCCTCGCTCGCTCGCGACTGCTGGATGCGCCAAAGGGCCGCCGCGCCAAAAATTGTCGCGCTGCGTGCCGCTCTTCAGCTGTGCAGGAAATTCCAGCGCA
>DASPVY010000017.1:0-4796 GCA_035622115.1 Candidatus Acidiferrales bacterium | reverse complement strand
TTTGGGCGGCAACACGCTGCGCGTCATGGAACAGGTCGAAGCCACTGCGCGTTCGCTCAGCCAGGAACACGCCAAACAATAAAAGGAGACGATTGCCGTGATGATCTCGAAATTCCGGGCGGGGCTTCTTACCTCCGCCATCACTTTCACTTTGTTCGCATTAAACGCCGCAGCGCAAACGCCCGGCGGGTCGGGGTCGCAAGCCCCGGGAAAAAAACCGGCCGCCGCCGGCACGAGGACACATATGAGCTTTGATCAAGCACTGCTGCACCCCGCCACGTTGAAAGCGCAGGCTCCGGAAACCTACGACGTGGTTTTCTCCACGTCGGCCGGCGATTTTACCGTTCACGTCACTCGCGCCTGGGCTCCGCTCGGCGCCGATCGCTTCTATAATCTTGTGAAGCACGGATTCTTTGATGGCGAAGCCTTCTTCCGCATCGTTCCTGGCTTCATCGTTCAGTGGGGTCTGAGCGCCTATCCACAGGTGAACGCCGCGTGGCAGAGCGCCACGATTAAGGACGATCCCGTCAAGCAATCGAATACTGCGGGCACAATCACTTTCGCCACCGCGGGCCCGAACACGCGCACCACGCAGCTTTTCATCAATTTCGGCAACAACGCTGGCCTCGACCGCCAGGGATTCTCCCCGTTCGGCACGGTCTCGGACGGAATGGATGTGGTGCAGAAACTTTACAGTGGCTATGGCGAGCAGCCCGATCAGGGCGAGATCACGGGCAAGGGCAAGACTTATCTCGAAGCGCGCTTCCCGAAGCTCGACACGATTAAATCTACGAAGATTGCGGCTCCAGCCGCCAGCAGCGCACCGGCCAAGCCGTAGCGTCGCTGCCGCGAAATTTTAGCGTCGGAATCGCTTTCGAACCGCCGGCATATCGGGAGGTTGTCGACCCGGCACGTCGTCACTGCCCCGGGGGGCTTTGTAGAGCCGGTTTGCAGGTGTGCAGGTTGGTTCTAAATCGGGGGCCGCTTCGGCAGTCTCGCGGCCTTCTCCAACATTTCCACGTCCAGCCCGGTCGCCAGCAGTTTCTTGCCGATGCTCGCTCGTGAATAGCGCGCAATCGCCAGCAGCACAGCCTCGCTCGATACGATGGGCACCGTACGGTCGCCGATGCGGTCTTGAAACGGCGCAATCTCGTCCGCTTCCTTCATCACCTCGATAAGCTCGCTCGAGAGCTCGAACTCCCGCCCGACCGCGATTTTCGTTTTGTTTCGCCAGCGCCAGAACGGCTGCGAACCGAGCGCCAGCCAGGTCTTCTCGCGTGACTCGCGCATCCCGGCGTAATATTCGATCCAGTAATTCCATCGCTGTGGGCTGATGTGGCAAAGCGTCCGCATCGTCTTCTCGATTTCCTCATGCGCGCGCCAGAATCGGGAAAGCCGGTCCCATCCGTCCATGTAGAGTCCCGCGATCAGGTCCGATACTTCGATAATTTCGGAAGCGCGGCTATGCGCGATCATCACGGCCAGCTCGAAGGCGCGCAGCAAATCCCGCGTCAGGCGCCGGGGCGTCTCTGTGACTTCGATCGTGTTGCCGGAATTGGACGTGGTTTTGCGCGTGGGCATGGGAAAGGGCCTGTTGTCTTCGGCACTTCTAGGATAAATCAGAGTCCGAGAACGCTCACGAGTTCGCGAACCGATGCGGCGGACTTGTCAAGGGCAGCCTGCTCTTCGGGGGTCAGTTTGATTTCGATGATTTGCTCGATGCCGCGCGCGCCCAGCTTTACCGGCACGCCGACGAACAATCCGCGCACGCCGTATTCGCCTTCCAGGTACGCCGCGCACGGCAAAATTTTCTTCTTATCGTGCAGAATGGCCTTCACCATTTCCACCACGGCGGCCGACGGCGCGTAATACGCCGAGCCCGTTTTTAGCAAATTCACGATCTCCGCGCCGCCTTTTCGCGTCCGGGTCACGATTGCCTCGAGCTTCTCTTTCGTCAGCAGTTCCGTCAAGGGCACTCCCGCCACCGTCGAGTAGCGCGCCAGCGGGACCATGTCGTCGCCGTGCCCGCCGAGGACGAACGAATGCACGTTCTCGACCGACACGCCCAGTTCGGCCGCCACGAACGTGCTCATCCGCGCGGAATCTAGCACTCCGGCCATCCCGATCACGCGATTCTTCGAAAATCCACTCACCTTGTACGCCGCCTGGGCCATGGCATCGAGCGGGTTCGTCACCAGAATCAAAATTGCGTTGGGCGAAAACTTCACCACATTTTCGACCACGGCCTTCACCACGTCGTAATTCGCCTTGAGCAAATCGTCGCGGCTCATTCCTGGCTTGCGGGGAAATCCGGCGGTAATCACCACGATGTCGCTGTTCGCGGTCTCGCGGTAGTCGCCCGCAGCGGTTGAAATTCCCGTCGCGTGCGCGTCGCTGCCCAGAATCGGCGCCGATTCGAGCATGTCCAGGGCTTTGCCGGCCGGCACGCCTTCGAGAATGTCCGTCAACACCACGTCGGCCAAATTCGCATCCAGAATCCGCTGTGCCGTCGTCGATCCGACGAATCCTCCGCCCACGACCGTTACTTTCTTGCGCATCCTCGCCATCCTCCGGTTGGTTTCCTACCGCGCCAGCAGCCGTCCTGCGGCTCTTCTTGATCTTCGCTCTCGGACTGTTAACAGTTGACTTTGAACTCTGAACCCCGAATTTTCATCCCCGCACGCCTGCCCCCTGCATATTTTCGATAATCGCCTCGGCAAATTCTGACGTCCGCAACTTCGTGGCGCCCGGCATCATCCGCTCCAGATCGTAGGTCACTCGCTTCTGCTGGATTGTCCGCGCGATGCCGTCCTCGATGAGCCGCCCGGCTTCGCCCCAGCCGATGAATTCAAACATCATCGCGCCTGAAAGCATCACCGAGCTCGGATTGATTACGTCCTTGTCTGCATATTTCGGCGCCGTGCCGTGCGTGGCCTCAAATACCCCGAAGCCGTCGCCAATGTTCGCTCCCGGCGCCATCCCCAGCCCGCCCACCTGAGCGGCGCAGGCGTCCGAAAGATAATCGCCGTTCAGATTCGACGTCGCGAACACCTGATACTCATCCGCGCGCGTGAGCACCTGCTGAAACACGGAATCGGCGATGCGGTCGTTCACCAGAATCTTTTTCTTCCATTGCCCGTGCCCGTGTGTCGCGTAAATCGCGTCGAGCGTCTGCTTCACTTCGGTCTGAATTTTCTTCCGGAAAGCTTCGGTCGCGCGCTCGAGTCCCGGCTCGATCATGGCGGCGTTCAGTTCGATCGTAAGGTTCGGGTCCCGATCCTTATTTTCCAGAATCCAGCTTTCCCGCTCCGTCACCACTTCGCCCCGAAATTCCTGCGTGGCCAGCTCGTACCCCCAATCGCGGAACGCGCCTTCGGTGAACTTTTGAATGTTCCCTTTGTGAACGAGCGTCACAACCTGCCGCTTGTGCTCAATCGCATGTTGAATCGCGCGGCGCACCAGCCGCTTCGTCCCAGTCGGCGAGATCGGCTTGATTCCCACTCCTGAATCTTCACGAACTCTCTTGTCCCCGCCTTTTAGCATTTCGTCGTTCAGAAAAGCGATCAACTTTTTTGCTTCGGGCGTGCCCGAGCGCCATTCAATTCCGGCGTACACGTCCTCGGTGTTCTCCCGGAAAATCACCACATTCATGCGCTCGGGATGCCTCACGGGGGAGGGAACTCCTTCAAAATACCGCACGGGCCGCACGCACGCGTAAAGATCCAGAATCTGACGCAGCGCCACGTTGAGCGAACGAATTCCGCCGCCCACGGGCGTCGTCAGCGGACCCTTGATCGCCACGCGAAAATCCCGCACGGCGTCAACGGTATCCTGTGGCAGCCATTCCTGGAGCATGTTGAACGCCTTCTCGCCGGCCAGCACTTCGAGCCAGGCGACCTTGCGCTTCCCGCCAAACGCGTGATTCACCGCCGCGTCAAACACGCGCTGCGACGCCCTCCAGATGTCGCGCCCCGTACCGTCCCCTTCGATGAACGGAAGAATCGGGTTATCGGGCACCCGAAATTCGCCGCTGATATACTCGATTGGCTTGCCGTCTCGGGGCACCGTGATTCCGTTGTAGGCCGACTTGCTCACCAGTGTCTCCTTGCCTCGCTGCATTTTGAGAAACCATCGCCAGGTCACAGCGCATCA
The DNA here is from genome assembly GCA_035622115.1 of Candidatus Acidiferrales bacterium. GTDB lineage: Bacteria > Acidobacteriota > Terriglobia > Acidiferrales > UBA7541 > Palsa-147. The sequence goes on along the minus strand of DASPVY010000017.1, from coordinate 644 downwards.
CATCTTCGTGCGTTATCGTGTATTCTGCGCGTAACGCGAGCGAGCGTCGCGAAACTCGTTACGTTATCACAATTATCCTGGTTCGGTGCGGACGGCGTCCTGGCACATTTCGAAAACCGTTGGGCGAAAAGCTAATCGTGGATGATCAAATGACCTCAGTAAGATCTCTTGTGCCCACTCGAAGAACCTACGCCGGGGTATTTTTCGTCACCTTAGCTACGCTGATGTTCGAAGTGCTGCTGACGCGGATCTTCAGTGTCACCATGTGGTACCACTTCGCATTCGTCGCCATCTCGGTGGCCATGTTCGGATTGAGCGCCGGCGCTATTTTTGTTTATGTCTTTCCACGCTTTTTCGCCCTCGAGCGGACCAGGCAGCAGATGGCCCTCTTTGCGGAATTGTTCGCGCTCGCGGTGATCGGCAGTTTTATGGCTCACGCGACGGTTCCGTTTCTGATGGAGCGTTCGGTGCGAGGTATCGCCTCGATCGTATTTACGTACGTGGTGATCGCCATTCCGTTCGTGCTGAGCGGGATGTGCGTTTGCCTGGCGCTGACTCGGTTTACTGAGCACATCGGGAAGATTTACGCGGCGGACTTGACGGGCGCGGCGCTGGGCTGCGTTCTCTTACTCTACACGCTCGAT
>DASPVY010000016.1:0-4277 GCA_035622115.1 Candidatus Acidiferrales bacterium | reverse complement strand
GTACGGAGATATGGGATTTGAGCGCGTTCATTGATGTGAGTTGGTCGTGAGTGTGCCGATTTGCCAGTTTAGAGCACCGCTGGCCGGACAGTAAAGCCAGCGCCGTGCGGAGTTTCCAGTTCTGACCAGATCTGGGGATTGGGCACAGTCGGATGAAGGGCCGTAAGTCGGCAAGCGCGATTCTTCTAAGCATCTGATTCAGAAGGCCTTAGACTAATCCAAACAGAGCCGGCTGAGCCACAGTTGCGAACTGGTTTCCACGTTCGAACGCCCCTGAACCGATCGGCGCGGATGCCCAGTCAGAATCGCAGCCTACCTGCAAGCTATGGTAGCGATGGACTTTCCACAGGACGCGAGTTGACATGGCGTGTCGTTTTTCCTATACTCCTACGGTTGTATTAAGGCCATGGGGCCTAGTGGTGGGTCGCGGTGAAGAAGGTCTTCCGCCCCGGAACAGAGAACGAAGGAACGGGGAAGGAAGAGCGGCCAGAATGGGACGCCAGTCCCGCAAAGCCGTAGAAGCCTCTCCGCATTTACCAGACGAGATTTTTGCGAATGAGCGCCATCGTCTGTGCGGAGTATGTGCAGTTTCCTTCGGGGGTCGGAGTTCGGCTTTTCTGTTCTGCCAACTCACAACGATCGCGCGGCGACGTATGCCGCGACAACTCGAGTCACAGACAGTTTGGAGGAAGCAGCGTGCCGACTTTTGCGCAATTGGTTCGTCAGGGCCGGGAGCAAATGCGAACGAAGACGAAGTCTCCGGCGCTGGAAGGATGTCCGGAGAAGCGTGGCGTCTGCGTGCGAGTTTATACACAGACGCCGAAGAAACCGAACTCCGCGCTCCGCAAAGTTGCTCGCGCCCGCCTCACGAACGCCGCTGAAGTCACCACGTATATTCCCGGAATCGGCCACAATTTGCAGGAACACTCGATCGTGCTGGTGCGCGGAGGCCGCGTGAAGGATTTGCCGGGAGTTCGATATCACATCATCCGGGGGACGCTGGACGCCGCCGGAGTGGAAAACCGCAAGCAAGGGCGCTCGAAATATGGCGCCAAGCGGCCAAAAGCCGCGCAGAAATAGGAGAGAGGCAGGATGCCGCGCAAGGGCTGGGTACTTCGACGCAAGATTCCGGGCGATGCCGTTTACGGCAGCGACCTGGTGCAGAAATTCATCAGCAGCATGATGTACGACGGGAAGCGCTCGACCGCGCAGCGGATTTTCTACACCGCGATGGACACGGTGGCGCAGAAGACGAGCGACGACGCGCTGAAGATTTTCAAGAAGGCCGTGGAAAACTGCAAGCCGGTGCTCGAAGTGAAGACGCGACGCGTGGGCGGCGCGAACTATCAAGTGCCGGTGGAAGTGAATCCTTATCGGAAGCAGTCGCTCGCCATTCACTGGCTAGTGCTCTACGCCCGGCAGAGGTCGGGACGCTCGATGGATGCGAAGCTCGCGGAGGAATTGATTGATGCGGCCAACGGCCGCGGCGGCGCGGTGAAAAAGAAAGAGGACGTACACCGGATGGCGGAAGCGAACAAGGCGTTCGCGCACTACCGCTGGTAAACGGAGAGATTTAGAAGCAATGGCACGAGCATTCCAACTCGATCAGATGCGCAACATCGGCATCATGGCGCACATTGACGCCGGCAAGACGACGTCAACCGAGCGGATCCTTTTCTATACGGGCGTGACCTACAAGATCGGCGAAGTGCACGATGGCACGACCGTGATGGACTGGATGGAGCAGGAGCGCGAGCGCGGGATCACGATCACGTCGGCGGCGACGACTGCGTCGTGGAAACGCTTCGGCAAGAATTTCCGGATCAACATCATCGATACGCCGGGACACGTGGACTTTACGGTGGAAGTGGAGCGGTCGCTCCGGGTGCTCGACGGCGCCGTGGCGATTTTCGATGCCGTGGCAGGCGTGCAGCCGCAATCGGAAGCGGTCTGGCGGCAAGCCGACAAATACCGCGTCCCGCGCATTGCGTTCATCAACAAGATGGACCGCATGGGCGCGGATTTCGATCATTCGATTCGTTCGATGCGACAGCGGCTTTCGGCCCACCCCGTGCCGCTGCAGTTTCCCATCGGCAAGGAAGATTCCTTTATCGGTGTGATCGATTTTATCGAAGAGCGCGCCATTCTTTGGAAGGATGAAACACTCGGAGCGGAATACGAAATCATCAGCCTCGATCAGCTCTGGGATCCGAAGTTTCAGGCGGAGCGGCCGGAAGTTGCCGCTGCGGTGAAGGCCTCGGCGCTCAGCCCGGAATTTTACCGCGAGCATCGCGACAAAGTGGTGGAGTACATCGCCGAGCATGACGATGCCGTACTGGCGAAATATTTGGAACAGCACAAGCTCGAGCCGGAAGAACTGCGCGCCTCGATTCGCCGCTCGACGATCGCCTTGAAGCTGGTCCCGGTTCTAGCCGGTTCGGCGTTCAAGAACAAAGGCATTCAGCCGCTGCTCGACGCGGTGGTGGATTTTCTGCCTTCGCCCGTGGACGTTCCGCCGGTTGAAGGCACGGATCTGAGCGGCGATCTGCCGGTAGTGCGGCGCCCGAGCGACGATCAGCCGTTCGCAGCCCTGGCTTTCAAGATCATGACCGACCCGTACGTCGGGCATTTGACGTACGTGCGCGTGTACTCCGGCGTGCTGAAAACGGGCATGAGCGTCTACAACTCGACGAAAAAGACGCGCGAGCGGATGGGCCGCCTGCTGCGGATGCACGCCAACAAGCGCGAAGAGATCGAATCGATCGAGGCGGGAGACATCGCCGCGTGCGTGGGACTGAAGAACGTCACTACCGGCGACACGCTTTGCGACGAAGATAAACCCGTCATTCTCGAGTCAATCGAGTTCCCGGCGCCGGTGATTTCGGTGGCGATTGAGCCAAAGACCAAAGCAGATCAGGAAAAAATGGGCGTGGCGCTAGGACGGCTGGCGCAGGAAGACCCGACGTTCCGCGTTCACACGGATCACGACACGGGACAGACGCTGATTTCGGGGATGGGCGAGCTGCACCTGGAAATCATCGTGGATCGCATGATGCGCGAATTCAACGTGCAGGCCAGCGTGGGACGGCCGCAAGTGGCGTATCGCGAAACCATCACCAAAATGGCCAACGCCGAAGGCAAGTACATCAAGCAGACCGGCGGGCGCGGCCAGTACGGCCACGCCGTACTCTCCGTGCACCCGTTGCCGAATGCGAGCCACGAGGATATGCACGAGATGTCGACCGATGAGATTGACGAGCTCGCCAAGAAGATCGCCGGAAAAGGCGGCAAGTGGCATTTCAACAAAGAGCACCGGCTGCTTTTCATTGACAAGATTGTGGGCGGGGCGATTCCGAAGGAATTCATTCCTCCGATTGAAGACGGAGTGACGGAAGCGATGGAGACGGGAGTTCTGGCGGGCTACGAGATGGTGGACATGGCGGTGACGCTGACGGACGGCTCGTACCACGACGTGGACAGCTCGGAGATGGCGTTCAAGATTGCGGGCTCGATGGCGTTCAAGGAAGCATGCCGTCGCGCGCACCCGAGACTGCTCGAGCCGATCATGCGCATTGAAGTCGTGGTGCCGGAAGATTACTTGAGCCAGGTCTTCGGCGATTTGAATTCCCGCCGCGCGACCGTGCAAGGCACGGAAAACAGGCTGGGCAGCCATGTGATTCGCGCGGAAGTGCCACTTGCGGAAATGTTCGGGTACGCGACGGATCTGCGCAGCCGGACGCAAGGCCGTGGCAGCTTCACGATGCATTTTTCGCACTATGCGCAGGCGCCAAATGCAGTTGCCGATGAAGTGATTGCCAAAATGACGGGCAAGGCGGCGAAGTAAGCGCCGAGAAATTGAGTTCGCGGACTCGCACGAAGAAGCGGACGAAAGAGGAGCGGAGAGAGATATGGGCAAGGAGAAATTCGAGCGCAGTAAGCCGCACGTGAACGTGGGGACGATTGGGCACATCGACCACGGCAAGACGACTTTGACGGCGGCGATCACCAAAGTGCTTTCCAAGCATAATCCGAAAGTGCAATTTCGGGCGTTCGATTCGATCGACAACGCGCCGGAAGAGCGGGAGCGGGGCATCACGATTGCGGTGGCGCACGTGGAGTACGAGACGGCCAACCGGCATTACGCGCACATCGATTGTCCGGGGCACGCCGATTACATCAAGAACATGATCACGGGCGCGGCGCAGATGGACGGAGCGATTCTGGTGGTGGCGGCGACGGACGGTCCGATGCCGCAGACGCGGGAACACATCCTGCTG
>DASPVY010000015.1:0-10055 GCA_035622115.1 Candidatus Acidiferrales bacterium | reverse complement strand
CACGCGCACCTACACGCAAGTGGCACGTGCGATTGGACTTCCGAGCGCGGTGCGGGCCGTTGCGCGCGCGTGCGCGACGAATCCGGTTTCGATTGTGGTGCCCTGCCACCGCGTGGTGCGCGCAGACGGCAATCTCGCGGGTTATCGCTGGGGACTCTCGCGCAAGGAAGCGCTGATCGCACAGGAGAGCGAGCGCGCCGCGAATCCGAAGCCGATCAGAAAATAGATTTGAAGGCGAGACGTGGGCCGGTTCGATTCGTTGGGGATGATTCGGGCTAAACCTGCGGCCTGATTTTTTCGGCGCCCTTGGGCCAGTGCGGCTTGAATTCGGATTCGTCGATCTGAGCGTTGCGCACGATGTTGGAATAACGAATGATGAAGTAGTCCTCTGAGCCGCTCTCGAAAAATTGCTGCTGCACGGGCAGCCAGGTCGTTTCGTCAAACCACAACAGTATTTTCGAAATCTGATTGCGGACCGCTTCGGATTTTGGCGTCAACTCGAGCTCGAGGACTTTTTTGCCGTCCAGGTCGGGCTCCCCGCGCAAACTGATAAGATATCCTTTCTTCAGTTCGTGTCCCGGCATTCCGAATCCCAAAAGCAAATATTGATCGGCAAAGGCCTTATATTTTCCGAGATTGTATTCTTCGACGCGGTTGAGCTTCGGATTGAAAATGAAGAGCGAATCGCCGGTGCGGAGAATGGTGCGAGGATCGGGCTCCTTCAACTCGAGGCGCATTTTCTCGCCGCGAACGAGGATCGTGCCCGTTTCGGTGGAGTGATCGTTCACCACGACCGTGACTTTGGTGCGTTCGACGTTGGCGGAAAGACCGCGAAACGTGCGAGATTGCTCGTCGAGACGCGTGAGAGCCTGCTCGAGCGTGACGGACGGGCGCCCCTGCGCCGCGAAACCGGATGCGGCCGCGAGCGCCAGAGACACCAATACCACCCAAAATCGCGCCAAAGAAGCTCCTACGCATCTCTCTGCCCCAGAGAGCGCGCAAAACTTACGAATCATAGCACACTGAATGAGACGCGCTGGCGCGCGGAAGGGTTCCCCTAGCGTCCTAATTTGCAGATGATGTGGAGTCCGTCGTCGTGGATCGTGCATGCATGCGGCGATGCGATGCGGATGGCGGCGATGCGAAATGCGGGGAGCGCGTGAGACGGACCGGAGTGAGGGTGCGGCAGGGCGAGATGTGCGGCGAGTGATAAACACCGCGGTGAAAACCACCGCGGGCAAAACCGAGAATGGTCCGTCTTAATGAACGCGGCAGATTCAATCGATGCGGACAACCGAGAGATGCGAAACAACGAGACGGAACATGACGACGGACCCCACATGAAGAAAGGCCGCAGACGACGCACAGGCGAGAGTCAGAACTTGATCAGGACATCATAAAAATCCAGGGAGCTATTGTCGCCGCGGACCGGAGTGATCCGCACAATCTGGAAAGTGCGGCCTTTTAAATCCTCGACGGAATGGCTGAGAATCTCGTGGGTTGTGGCCTCAAGCTCAGGCGTGGCCTTCTGAGGGCGTTTGTTGGGGGGAAGCAGCTCGACGCTGAGGCGATAAGTGCGTTCACCCCTCGAAGTGTCGTCGGTGACCAGTTGAATCGAAGCGCTGGATTGCGACGCAGCGGCAGCGGTGGACTGAGGCAGATCGTTGAACCACTTCCGGGGCGTGAGCAAAACAAAAATCAGAATCGCGACGACCATCGCATCATAGGGCCAGCTTCCGCGTTCGTAAGACCAAAAGACCGTGCGCAGAAATCCGTTCCAGAGAGTGCGCATTTCAGTGAGCGGCAGCGTCATCCACGATGACGCCATCGCGCATGTGCAGGACGCGATTGCCGTAGGTTGCCGCGTCGGGATTGTGGGTGATCATGATGATGGTCTGGCCGAGTTCTTTATTGAGGTGACGCAGAAGGCCGAGAACATTTTCGGAGCTGTGCGTGTCGAGATTTCCGGTGGGCTCATCGGCGAGAAGGATCTTCGGCTCGTTGATGACCGCGCGGGCAATCGCGACGCGCTGCTGTTCGCCGCCCGAAAGCTCCGAGGGCCGATGATTCATGCGGTCGGTGAGGCCGAGCATGGAAATAATCATCTCGAAACGATGGGGATCGAAGCCGTCGCCGTGAATATGCTGGGCGAGAGCGATATTGTCGCGCGCGCTGAGAGTGGGAAGCAGATTGAACTTTTGGAACACGAAGCCGACCTTGTGGCGGCGCAGCCGGGTGCGCGCGGCATCGTCGAGAGCGGTGAGATCGTTGCCGTCGAGCAGGACGCGGCCGCGCGAGGCGCTGGCGAGCCCGCCGATCACATGGAGGAACGTGGATTTACCGCAACCGGAGGGGCCCATGATGGAGATAAATTCGCCCGGCATCGAGTCCATGATGACGCCGCGGAGCGCCGCAACCTCCACTTTTCCGGTGTGGTAGACCTTCCACAAATTCTCGGTTTTGAGTATGTGTTCCAAAGACCGTTCCCGGATGGCCGTCTACGCACCGGGGGACATCTTAATTTTAGTCGTGATTTTGATTTCTGCCTAGAAGGGGTTTGGAGTGTTTTGCAGCATAAGATGCGCCACGAAGAACCGCGGCAAAAATCACCGCGGGCCCTTCGCGGCTCAGGGTCTGCGACAAAACCGAAAGTGGTCCGTCTTAATAAACGCGGCAGAACAAATCAGTGCGGACGGCAGAGACACGCGAGACAAGGAGAGGAAACATGACGACGGACCCCACATAAGCACGAATAATCGTCGCAAGAAGGGTATCGAACAAAAGGCGAAGCCAGATGTTTACTCTTTGAAACGCGCCGCACAACCCCTTCGTTGACCTAACTCCTGGATTCCGCGATATTCCCTTGCAACCGGCGGATCCTGCATGACGCCGGCTTGGGACCGGGGGGTCATCCAAAAATGGGAGCATTACCCGAGCCGTTTGGGCTGGGTGGTGTCGAGACCGCGCGCAAAGAGGCGTGGAACCGTATCGAAGAGCCCAAGAGGCTCGAGACGGTCTGGCCACGCAGGGTTTTCCTCGTGCCCACGCACGCCGTGGGACTTCCGTTCGAACGGCGCCGGGCACCGCGCGCGTACCTGAACCTGCCCTTGCGGCTGATCGGCGTGAATGGCGAGACGCACGCCTACGGCATCACTCTGGTGACCAAGAACATCAGCTCGAGCGGCGTATTCTTCCTGGCGCCGTGCGAGATCATCAATGGTTCGGCCATCGAGATGGAAGTGGGCCTGGTGGGGCGGCCGCTGGGGCAAGGAAGCGTCCAGATGCGCACGGCCGCGCATGTGGTGCGCGTGGAAGATTCGCAGACGCCGAGATGGCGCGGATATGCCGCAGCCTTCGACGATATTGATTTTGTGCGCGACGACAGGATTCCCTACCGATTCACTCCGCCAGAGGCGGTCTAGAGCCACCGCGCCGGCAGATTTCAAGCAAAACAAAATGAAGTGAGTGCGTTAGAGACGCGTGCCGGGCCCGACCGCGCGGCCTAACCAAGGCATAATGGTCCGTCTAATCGGCGCGCGCGAGGATTCATCGTGGGGATGATTTCCGAGCGGGCGATAACTTGTGGCGGGCCCATAGCGAAGCAGGCTACATGAAACGAAAACGATTTCCGGCGCGGGCGGTGCTGCTCGATTGGGATGGCACGCTGCTGAATTCGTTTGGCTCGGATTCGCGGGCGTATCTGGCGATGTTTCGCGAGATGGGGATCAATTGGGGCATGCGCGAGCTCATCCGGCACTACTCACCGAACTGGCATCTGTTGTATCGCGCGGCCGGGCTGAAGCGATCGCTTTGGGATGAAGCCGACCGGCTGTGGCATGCAGCCTATGAAAAAGAGTCGCCGACGCTGCTGCCGGGCGCGCGCAAGGTGATCCGCAAGCTTGCGGGGCGAGTGAAGCTCGGCATCGTCACGAGCGGGACGCGCTGGCGCGTTCGCCAACAACTGTGCGATTTCAAGCTCGACGTGCATTTCACGGCGTGCGTGTGCGCGGAGGACGCCAGGCACCGCAAGCCGCATCCGGCGCCGCTGAAGCTCGCGCTGCGACGCATGGGCCTGCCGCCAAAAGAATGCGTCTACGTGGGCGATTCGCCCGAAGACATTGTGATGGCGCGACGCTCGGGCGTGCGCTCGATTGGCGTGCGCGGCCCGTTCCCCACGGCCGCAAGAGTTCTGGCCGCGCGGCCCGATCTCATGCTCGACTCGATCGAGGAATTGCCGGAGTGGATCGAAGCTCTTCCGTAGCGGCTCGTCGTTCAGGCGAAACGAAAATCAAGCCGACAGCCAGCGAAGCGTGCTCTTTTGAATTGCGCCCGCGATTTGTGAATTGCGATTACGACGACGGAGGCTTCGCAGGAGTGGCGGAGGCAGGAGGCGCGGAGGCAGGCGCCGGCGCGGCAGTGGCGGGCGCGGGAGCGGCCGGAACGGAAATGGGATTCGGCTGGAAGTCGGTGGAGCGAACGACGAGACGCAGCGGCAGATTCGTGCCGCCCGGCAAACTGATGAAATCTTCCGAGCTGGTATAGGTCGGGAACCAGTATTTGCCCTGGATATTTTCGCGATAGGTATCGAACATGGTGAAGGGCAGGCGGTTGCCTTCGTTGCTGTTTTCGCGCACGAATTTCCCGGAGCTTTTCACGACGGTAAAGTCCTGCTGGTCGACCCAAACGACGCCGTCGAAGAGCGGAACACGCAGGTACTGCTTGGGCTGGACGCGGAAGATAAAGGTGTTCAACTGATCCATCTTCTCCATGCCTTCGTATTTCAGGTTGTAATTGGAGAGCTGATCGGTGGTGAGGGGAAAGAGCGGAAGATTGGCGATTGTTTTTACGTCCTCGACGGTGAAGGCAGTCTGCTTGAGCGTCGAGACCGGCTGCTTCACGATGCGTTCGTAGCGCTCGCCATCCGACTTCATAAACATTTCGCCCGAAACAGCGAATTCGCCGGCGGGATCGCTCATTTCCTTGACGCGAATCGTCAGGTTGTAAGAGAACTGGTCGAAGGCCTTCTTCATCGCGTCTTCGTTGGCGGTGAAGCGGCGAATGATTTCTTCGGCGGGAATCGGAGGCGGTTTGACATTGGCCGGCTGAGTCGGAAGACGCTTGACTTCCGTATTCGGCGGCGGCGATACGGGCCCGGAAGCCTGGGCGCGGGCAGGCCGCGGCGCAACGGCGAAGAGAATTGCGAGCGCGATGGGCGCGAAGAGAATTTTCACGGAACCGGTCTCAGAAAGTTAGATGCATTCAGGAGCCATCCCGCTGGATGAATAGGTTGACCAGCGCGTGCGGCGCGAGAATGCGCGGCGTGGAGCCCCGAGCGCTTCACGCGCGGAGATAGTCCCCTTGCCAATTTTTGATCAGCATCTTGATCGGCTTGCGGGCGGCGATGCGGTCGGTCAAGACTTTGCGGCACAGATCGGGCAGTTCGGCATCGGAGGCAAAGCGCAGGCCGATCAATTGATCGGGAGTGAACTCGGCAATGCGTGGACGCAAATCCGGCGGCAGCACTTCCTGCAGCCGCAGCCTCATCTCCAGCCGGATCACGCGATCCTGGACTTTCAGCGCAAACATGCGCGCGAATAGCGGGACCATGAGGAGCGCGAGCGCCGTGAGCGCGTCAAGGATGGATGCGGTCCCGACGTGCCGGACCGCGTGGATGACGTGCGACACGAAATTCACGAGCAGCATGGGAATCACGAAAAAGTGAAACGGCGGCACAATCTTGGCGTGATTCTTGAAACTTTGGGCTTCGGGCATATTCCCTCCAATACCGGCGATTGAATTTGGACGGCTGGATTCTAACAAATTCGGCGCTTCGAGATGCGAAACGACGGCGTACGAAAGACAGGTGCGCGAAGGGCCGGTGCGCGAAGGGCCGGGCGACTCATTGCGGCGCTCATTCCGCTGAGAGGACGCGGAACTTTGTGGCCGTCTTCAGCTCGATGCCCGGCACGAGCGGTTGAGACGTCAGCTGTAGCAGAACCGAAAATCTTTTCGGCTCGATGGACATTTTGCCCGAATCCCAATCGAGAGCAAGGCCCGGCCGGCCCGTGGTGCGAACTTCGAGATGATTCGCTTCGTCCGGAATCTGTAGCGCGGGACCGCCGGGCACGAAATCCTCGCAGTGCGCGTTCGCGGGCTGCGGCGATTGCGGCGGCGACTGGCTGGACGCCGTCGAGGGCGGCGATGATTTCTCGGGCGTTGGCGCTTGTGCCGGCGATGCGGCGGCGGGAGGCGCTGCGGGGGGCGCGGCGGGCAGTTCGTGCGACCAGCAGAGCCGCGTGACGCGCACGCTGTCGGAAACTGCCGGAAGAGAATTCACTTCGACGAAAGATTGCGGCTGCGCATCGCTTGGGGCGGCGCCGTTGGCCGCCGCAGGCGGAGCATCGAGCGTGACGGCGTAGTTCGCGTGAAACGCGTCAGGGCCGTCCACTTCGACGATTTTCTGAATCGTAGCGCCGTGCGGATACACATCGGGCGCGTGATAGTGGAGCTTCAGAGCTGTGTTCTTGTCATCGGGCTGCCATTCGGCTTTGTAGGCGCGGCTGAAAAGGCCCAAGCGTCCGCGATCGTGGTCCGGCGCCGTGCCTGCGGGATCGGGCGTGAATGAAAAGCCATCGCGCAAACCGCCCACGCTGCTGAACAAATCCGTGAACGTCGCCTTGGACACAAGCGCCAATGCGCGGCCGCTGGCGTTCGGCGAAACGATCAGGCGGAGACCCTCGTTTTCGAGCACCCACTCGTCGGAGCCATCGCTATCGTAGTCAAAGCGATATGGCGTGACGCCGTTTTCTCGAAGGGTGAGGAAAGAAATGGGCATCTGGTCGCGGTCTTTCGTGCCGCGCACTTCCACGAGTCCACGCAGAAATCCGTTGGCATCAGGCTCGATGGGCTTGCCGGAAGGGGTGGGGCCGCTCGCCGGCTTCAACATCATGTCCGCTACGGCATCGAGGCCGGGAACGACGTGAAGAATCGCCGAACCGCGATATGCGCCGGTGATATTCAGATCGAGGTCGCCGGTTTTGCTCATGGCGGGGCTGGTGGCCTGGAAGACGACGCGCAAGGTGCGGGGATCGTCGAAAACCACCAAAGGAGGAAACGGCGTGAGGTAGCTGCTTGGACCGAGAGGCAAGCGCACCGCGTTCGCGACGTTGACTTCGTAGTCGCCGATTGGACTCGTACCGGGCTGCGGTGCGACGGGCACATGCGGCACGTAAGGCAGTTGAACTTTGAGCTGGCGGAGATAGCCGGGCGCGGCGCCGCGCGTGATCGAGAGCGATAACTCTTGCTTCTGAATATCCCAGTGATTCTCGACCGGCGAATCCTGCAACGTCACGTGGGAGGGAATGCGCTCGAGATGGACGCAGAGTTCGGCGGTGGTCGGCGCGTAGAAATTAAGTTCGAGTGATTTGCCTTCGCGGACCGAACCGAGATACTCCGCGCCGGAGCTTACAAAGAAGTCTTTGCAGGGGGCGGGATCCGTCTCGTCGTAGCAAATCGGAATACCCAGCGGCAGAAGAAGCGATTCGTCCGGCGGAACGACGACATCGAGCGAAACGGTGTCCGGCGTGTTGCCGAGGGACGAAGTTGTGGGAGAGAGAACGACAAGCGGAGCGTCAATTGTGTTTTCGGCGTCGAGATTCGTGATGCTGATCCAGCCTTCGCCGCGGGTGCGCGCGCCGAGAAGACCGGTGCCCTCGTTGCTGACGATTTCGGTGACGACGAGGCTGCTCGCCGCGGGCGGATTTCCGCTGACTTCCACCGCCGGGCGAACTTTCGCTTCGGCGAGAACATCGTGAACCGCTTGCAGCGCCCATGCGGAGACTTCCTGCGCGCGATTTTCGGCGAAGGAGTCGTTCAATTTGATCCAGGAATAGAAATCCTTCGAAGACTCGATCACGCGACCGGAGCCGAATTTCCACGATGCGGAAATGAAAGCCGAAGCGTCGGGCGCCGCGGCGGGAGCTTCGCTCCAGAGTTGAGCGATGATTTTTCCCGCGGGGCGCGAGGGGAAAACAAAAAGCGTTCCGCCGCGGCGCACGTATTCGACGAAATTCTGCTGGGCTCTCTCGGATAATTCGGGAGGGATGCTTCCCTGAGAATCGAACGAAGGAAGGAAAATAAGAGGGTCGCGGAGAAGTTGGTCCACGGGCTGGTATTCCGGATCGAGCAATTCGCTCGAAAAATGGCCGAGCTGCGCGACGCGCTCGATTTTCTGCACGATTTCGGAAATGCGCTGCGCGTCCGGCAGCGCGAACGCCGATTGCGAATTCGCAGCGACGGGATAGACGATGCCGAAATCCGCGCGTTTGTGCGACGCGGCCAGCCGCGGCCCGAATTCCTTCAGAAAATCGCCATTGCGCGCGACAGCTTCGGCGCGGCGCTGGCGATGTCCGCTGGGATCAAACGCCGCGCTCCATAGATAAGCCTGATTGGCCCACGGGACGGAATCGGAAGCCGGCGTGAGCGAGTCCTGAAGCGGGTAATAGCTGATGCCATGCAGGCCGTTGGCCAGAAACAGCCGCGAACTCAGGAGGGTGTTCACCGGCGGATTTTCGGCGGCACGATCGTCGTCGCCGGGCGCGTACCAACCGGCCTGATATTCGATGAGCGCGGGCGGAAACATCGGCTGCGTCTCGAGGAGGCCGCTCGTGAATTCAATCGCCGAAGCTTCTGCGGGCGTGAGGGCGCGTTCCGGCGCGCTGGGCTTGGCATCGGGACGCATATACCACTGGCCCATCACGCCGATGGGTTCGGGAAGGATGGCGCCGGCGGCCGCATCGCGGATTTCGGCTGGATTGATGAAGACCGGCACATCCAAGCCGCCCGCGCGGATGGAATCGCACAGCGACGCGATGTATTTCCAGAAATTCGCGCCGGGCAAACTGGATTGAGCGCTGGCGGCGCCTTGGTCGAGCTGGACGAAAAGAAGTGGCGTGCCGGCGGCCGGAATCTTTTCGTTGCGCTCTTTTTTGCTCGCAGGTCCGGACGCCGATTTTGCGACGCCGGCGGAAGCGTACGGAGCGAGCTCGTCGGCGACGGCTTCGAGCCATTTGCCGGCTGCTTCCATGAAAGCAGGGCTATCGAGCCAGCCTTGCGCCGCCGCTTCGGGATCGCCGGCGCCGAGCGCGGCGAGCGGCGGATAGCGGCCGTCGAGAAAATCGAGCGCGTCCATGCGGTTGGCCGGCTCGATTCCATGGCGCTCCAGCAGCCAGCCGGGATATCCGCCCCATCGCCATTCGTGGAGAATCAGCGGACCGGGCCGCGCGATGATTTTCAGATTTCTATCGGCGATCAACTTCAGCAGCCCGCGCAAATCGCGGCGCGGATGCGTGTGCCCGTCGAAATCGAAGGTGCCGTCGGAAAGCTCGTGCCAGTTCCAGGGGATGGAGAGATCGATCGTGTTGATGCCGATGTCGCGATAGCGATCGAGCGAATTTTCCCAGGCGTGCCGCGGCATTCGATAGTAGAAAAATTCGGCGGAGTGGATGAAGAAGGGTTCGCCGTCAACGCGCAGTTCCGGATAGCCGCCGTGAAGGCCGATTTCGACGCCGCTGGGTCTTTCCGGCTTCTCCGGAGATTGCTGATCGGACGGCTGCTGATTGGCGGTTTGCTGGCCGGATTGTTTATCGGGGGATCGCGGGCGCGCGCGCGCCACAAAAAGTATTGCGGCGAGTGAAATCAGCAGCGCTGCGGAAGTTCGCCGAGGGGCTGTGCGAAAGGCCATTCGAGATTCGCGCCTGAAAATTCGATGACGGATTCTGACACGAGTTGCACGGATTGTCAGCGTTGGCGGTGATTGCGACGCGGACGGCCGTTTCGGCGGCGTCCCTCGGGGCCGCCGAGTTCGTTCCCGCCGCGCGCGGCCGAGTCTGATAGAATCGCCGGTTTGCTGCGAGCGGGCTGGCTGTGTCGGAATCCATCGTCGCGAGACTCTTCGTCATTTCCGGGTCGGTGCAGGGCGTCGGCTATCGCTATTTTGCGCGGAGCGCGGCGCAGCAACTGGGCGTATCCGGCTACGCGAAAAATCTGCGCGATGG
>DASPVY010000014.1:0-5778 GCA_035622115.1 Candidatus Acidiferrales bacterium | reverse complement strand
TGGCGAATCAGATTGTCCATCACCGGCAGCACGCTCGGAATGTCGCGGATAATGATGGTGTTCGAGCGCTGGTCGCCGATGACGTCACCGCGCGAAGACGAGAATTTCTTCAACGTCAGTACCATGTCCGCAGTTTTCGCGTAGCTCAGGACTCGGGTGGTGGTCACAATGTCGGCAGCTTCCGCTTGCGCCTGCGCCAGTTCCCGCGCTTCCTCGGCTTCTCTCTTGATGGTTTCCCGCGTGGCGATTCTCAGCACGTTGCCGTCCAGCTGCTTTTCCAGATCGTTATTGTGCAGAACGATGTCCAGCGCCTGGTCCCACGGCACGTCGTCCAGCACGATGGTCAAGCTGCCTTTCACGTTCGGATCAACGACTACGTTCAGTCCGCTGATCTCGTGAATCAGGCGGAAGAAGTCGCGGACGTCCACATCTTTCAGGTTCACCGAAATCGGCTCGCCGGAATAGCGGTTCGAAGCCGCCGGAGTCGCTGCTTGCTGGCTGTTGGCGCCGGCTTTCGAGGAGTTGGCATTGTCAGGCGTCGCCGTGGCCGCAAGCGAATTCTTGGTGTCGACCGGGGTAGCGAGAGCCGCGCTCGGCTGAGTCAAGCTCGCGGGTAGAACCACGGCGGGCGATGAAACAGGCACTATCTGAGCATTCGCTGCATTCAGGGAAGAGGCCGGGCCGGCCTGTGGATTTCGATTCAAGGTCGAAGAGCTGGCGTCGTTGCCGGTCTTCGTTGATCCCTTTGTCGCGCTGCCGCCGACAAACTCGACGGTGACGGTATTGCCCTTGGCGTTCACGGTGTAGGGCGCCGTCGCGCGAAGTTCGATCACCACGCGCGCCACTTCAGGCGAAAACTGCGCCAGCCGGATCGCGCGAACCGGATCCAGATTGCTGGCAATGCTGTGATCGGGAATCTTGATCTGCGCGCCGGAGAAATCGAGCACAATGCGGTCGGGATGCGCGAGCCGCGAAACGTGATAATTGAGCGCGGTCGTGCCGGTTACATTCACTTCGGTGTCGCCGTTCACCTGGCCGAGTTGTACGTTCTCGATTCCGGGAATCGTCGACTTCAAAGTCGCTGCGGCGGCCGGAGCCGCTTCGCTGGTTCCCACCGCGGGTCCGCGCGCATTCGACGGTTGAACGATGACGGTCAAATCCATTGCGCCGCCGCGCTCCACCTTGGCTTCCGCGTCCGGATTCATCCGAATCTCAACGCGCACAACCGGCTTCACTCCGCCGTAGGAAAGCACGCGGTAGCCGGTCACCAGGCTGGAATCAACGGTCCGCGCCGCCGTGGGTGCGTTCGCCGTCACGCCGCTGAGATCCAGCACAAAGAGCGAGCGGTTCGGCCGGCTCGTGGTGTATTCGAAGGGCGACGTCGATTGCGCCACCAGCCGCACCACGCCGTCCTTCACTTCACTGTTCAATTGGACGACCGGAGCCGACTCCGCGCTCAGACTCCCCGCCGTCCAAATCAGGCCTGCCGCCAAAAGAAGGGCCAGGCCCCACGACTGCCGTATCATCCTCATTGCTGCTCTCCTGCGCTCGCGTAGAGTCGCTTTGTGACTTCCCGCTCGACCGGCTTGCCAAACGCGTCTTTGGTCGATTCCCGGAAAATAACTTCGTCCAAATTAATTTTTTCCACTTCGCCGTCGTAGAGCCGATCGCCTTCACGGACGAAATAAACTCGCTGCTGCGGGTTGGAGACGACCGCAATCATTCCCGTTTGCGACTTGATCGCGCCATCCACTCGAATCGATCCAATCACCAGTCCAGCCTTCCCGGGGGGCAGATTGGCGGTCGATTCCGTCCGCGCATTCAGTAGAGACTGAAAAGGATCGCGCCGCGCAACCGCCTTTGATTCGGCGCCCGCTCCTGCCGGAGCGGCGGCAGGCGTCGAAGCGGCGGTGCCCGCCGGCTTTTGCGCTGCCTTGGTCCCGTGGCCCTTCTTGTGGGCGGCCTTGGCTTGCGGCGGCGTGGAGTTAGGTGCAGTCGCCGGCGCCTGCGCTCCGGCCATCAGCGGAAAGAGTAGCGCCAGGCCGGCTATCGCCGTCTTGCCCGCGATTGACTTGAATAGTTTCATGATCTCTGTCCCGATCCTCTACCGCTTTCCTGGCTTGGTAGGTGCAGCCGGCTGGAGTTGCTGCCCCGGCTCCGTAAAGAAAGTCGTCACAGTCATCGTCCCGGTGACGGTCGTTCCCGGCGTCATCGTAAACCGCGTTGCGACGGTCGGCTGAATCGCCGCAAATTTCAGATCGCCCACATTGATGATCCGGCTCAGCCGGCTCAGCTTGCCGAAAAAGTCCAGCATCGAGAAGTACGGCCCGTCCGCCTCGACCTCAAACGGCATCTCGAAATGGTAGTCCCTCGAAACCACCGGCTTGGTCGTAATCCTCCGGATCGATACGCCCGAAGTGCTCGCCGCCGTTTGCAGCATGACGATGAACTGATCCACTTGCTTCTCTTCCGGCACGATCGTTTGCAGCGTGGCCAGTTGCTTTTGCAGCGCATCCATCTCGCCTTGCAGCTCCACCCGCCGCTGCTGGTAGACGCGCAGGCCGTCCACTTCCGTCTGCAACGGCTTCAATTGCGCCTTCGCGGTTTCCAGATCCGCGCGCACGCGCTGGTTCGGAAGTCCCGGAATCCATAACCCGGCGATCACAATCACGATCGCCAGGCCCAGATAAAATATGGCCTGCAGTGGCCAAGGCCAATCTCGAAACGGCGTTGCCATCGGTCTAGCTCCTGCCTCTCGGCGCCGGCGCTGCTGCCGCCGCCGGAGCGCTCGCTGCCTGCACGCTTTGCGGCGCCGCAATATCCGCGGTCACCGAAAACGAGAAAGTCGTCACGGACTTCAACAGGTCATCCTGCTTCGCTTCCTTGATTTCCACTTTGTCGAAAAAGCCGGACCGCTTCATTTGCGTCAGGAAATTGGCCACCGAGTTCACCGAATTCGCTTCGCCGTCGATCGTCAGCGAGTTGCCCGTCTTGGTCATGTTGGTCAGCCACAGGCCGTCCGTATGCGCCACCGTGTTCGCCAGGTTGTCCAGCAGCTCCTGCCCGCCCGTGCGGCCCTTCTGCAGGAGTTCGATCACGTTGATCCGCTGCTGCAGAACCGCCTTCTCCGCCTCGAACTGCTGCACCTGCTGCTTCACCTGCTCCAACCGGGCGCGTTCCGTTTCCAGGCGTTGAATCTGGTCGTTCGTCGCGTCCAGATCTTTCTTCTGCGACATATACGTCACAAAAAGAAAGATCAGCGAAACCGCGATCGCCGCGATCAGCATGCCCACTCGCAGCGTGGCTTCCACCGGGACCGGTTGCTTTGCAGCCCTCGGCCGGGTCTGTCCGAGTAAGTTGATCCGGATCATGGTGTGTCAAAACTCCTCAGTGCCAGTCCCACGGCAATCGCCAACCGCGGCGCCATCTCCCGCAGCTGGTTCTCGTCGTAGCGTTCCGGGGCAATCGCGATTCTCCGGAACGGATACAGCTCTTCCACCGGCATGGCAAATTCCTCGCGCAGCAGGTCCAGCAGCCCCGGCACGCGCGCTGTTCCACCCGCGACCACGATGCGCCGGATATTTTCGCCGCTGGCCGTCGCGCGGAAAAAGTCGAACGTCTTCTGAATCTCAAGTATAAGAATGTCCGAAACCGACCGCAGAATCGCCGTCCGCTGTTCTTCCGTCACTCCCGCGTGGCTTCCGCCCATCTTCAGCTTTTCGGCATCCTCGAAGCTCAAGTCCAGTTCCTTCTGCAGCGCGTCGGTGTATTGATTGCCGCCCACGGAAACGTCGCGCGTAAACAGCGGCGTGAATCCGCGCACGATATTGATGTTCATCACACTCGCACCCACGTTCAGGAGCGCCACCACCTGCGTCGGGTCCGGGTCGTAATTCACTTCGAAACAGTTCTGCAGCGCAAATGCGTCAATATCCACCACCACCGGCGTCTTCCCCGCCTGCGCCAGTACGTTGGTGTGATTTAAAATTTTGTCTTTCTTCACGGCGACGAGCAGCACGTCCATCTGGTTCTCGGTTGCTTCCAGAAGTTGATAGCTGAGGTTGACGTCCGCAATATCGAAAGGAATATGCTGGCTGGCTTCGGCGTGGATTCGGTCGTAGAGCTCTTCCTCGCTCATCAGCGGCATCGGCACCCGCTTCACGATCACCGAATGTCCCGATACCGACGTCGCCACATCTTTCGATTTCGTTTTCTGCGCGTCGAAAATGGCGGTGATTTTTTCCGCGACACTGGGCGCATCCATGATCGCGCCGTCCACCACCGTGTCCTGCGCCAGGGGCTCAAGTCCAAAGCTCACCAGTTCGAATCCCTGCTTGGACTTCTTGAGCTCAACGGCCTTTACCGAACTCGACCCGATATCGAGCCCGACCAACGACCTGGTCTTTCCAAGATTAAACATCGCGCGGCCCCTCGCTCCCTGCTCCGCAATCGCGGTAAGTGCACTCATGCTGTCAATCGGGAAAACTCACTTCGCCCTGCACTCCCTTTGCTTTCTACTTCTGTTTCTTTGCTGACCGGCCCTTCAACCCGCGGGCCCACCCCATTTCGCACGCGGTAGTACTGATGGTGCCAGTACGCCCGCTTTTTTCGTTTATTGCATCCCTGACAAAGAGTGTCAAGCAAGGTGTTCTGAACGTGCGCTGTTGGTTAAGAGCAAACTGGAATCAGAGTTCGAAGGATTTTCGGTCCCTCAGCAAGGCTGCGCTGCCAAATCACGGCTTTTCCTGCGGTTGCTGGCGTTTTTCACTTCGCGTTTCTTCCACGCTGCCTCTCCGTCGTTATATCTCCCCGATCTCTCCCCGATTGGAACGCGGGGTTGCAAACCTACGACCGTTTTTGTCGGATTGTCCTCCGCTTCCGCGATCTCATTTTGAATCCCGCGCTCGAAGAATGCCGTGACCGCAGTTCTGGGCAGCCGGGCGTCCCAGTATGGCTTGCATCCCCCGCGCCTCGAAGGTAGCTTCGACCGCGTCGCGTAATTGACCGCCGCGCTGCCAGTGGCATCGGGCGGTACAATTCGCCCAGCCAGATGAAGAATGAAGATGGATAACGTGAAATACGGCGACGCCTATTTCATGAGCCTCGCGCTCGCGGAAGCTCGCCGCGCGGGTGAATCGGGTGAAGTGCCCGTCGGCGCCGTCGCCGTGCTGCCCGGCCGCGACGCAGCAGACGATTCGACTAACGATCGCGCTGGAGCAAACGACGCGAGCGACGCCCGAGTCATTGCCGCTGCCGGCAACCGCACCATCTGCGATCGCGATCCGACGGCGCACGCGGAAATCGTCGTGCTGCGCGCCGCAGCGAAAGCGCTTGGCAATCATCGCCTTGGGGGCGTCACGCTCTATGTGACCATCGAACCCTGCGCCATGTGCGCGGGCGCAATCGTGCAGGCGCGCATCGCTCGCGTGGTTTACGGCGCGGACGATCCCAAGGGCGGCGCGGTTCGGTCTTGCTTCAACATCCTCGATAATCCCCAACTCAATCACAAAGTGGAAGTCGTCGCGGGCGTCCGCGCAAACGAGTCTGCGGCACTCTTACAGGAATTTTTCAGCGCGCGGCGCTAGCAGCAGTGCCCGCTTCGAAGAACCAAAGGGTTTAAGGCGCGACGTGGCGGATGGTCGAAGAGTCGAACGCGCGGAATCAACTAGCGGCAAGGTGGCGGAGAGGGTGGGATTCGAACCCACGGTAGGGTTCCCCCTACACTCGCTTTCGAGGCGAGCTCTTTCAACCGCTCAGACACCTCTCCGCGGCGTGAAT
>DASPVY010000013.1:0-3167 GCA_035622115.1 Candidatus Acidiferrales bacterium | reverse complement strand
TGGCTGCCCTGCCTCAGTCGGATAACTGCGGCGCTCCGCTGCGTGGGGCAAACTGGCGGCATTCTGCTGCGGGTGCTATCCTTGAAATGCATCTGGGGGCGACACGGTTTCGACGGAAGCTGTCGCGGCCAGAAGGCATGCCGGGCTGCCACCTCCCCGAAATCGGGTGGAAACGTACAACTGCCAATACGCAGTTGGCTCTCGCTGCTTAATTAAAAACTAAGTAGCGCGTCTCCTCAGGCGTCGCCCGCGCGCTTGAGATGAGGCGTCATACAGTGGGCTGGCCGGCGCGATTCGGTCCGTATCGTGACGGCGAGATCATCGGACTAGCTGGCGGCGTTTCTTGCCCGCTCTGAGCGCAGACGGCGAACGCGCGGCACCCGCAAGGGAAGGCCGCGAAGTGAACGGGCTAAGCATGTAGTCTTCTGGTGGCAAGGCTTCTCGGACGGGGGTTCGACTCCCCCCGCCTCCACCATCTAAGTTATTGAGTTCACTTTGTTTGCCGCCGCGCCGGGCCATCGGCGTCAACGCACTGACCCGGTCTCGACGGCGACGCTCGTGGGCGCTGCCTCGTTTGGTCGGAGTGAGAAATGCACGGATTCCGCGCAGTTCTTTGATGGATTCGTGGATTGCACTCCTCCCTGGTCAGGCGTCGCTCCGCGATATCCCGTCGGCACGGACATTTCCACCTTGGCATACGGCTGAGCTGCGCAACCATTCTTCGGGGTTCTGTAATACTCGGTAAACGAAAGGGCCTCGGCGCCGATCAACCCAGGCGCGGCGCTGTTCTGACCTGGAAGCGTCCAATTGCCGATTTCCGTAATTCTGCCGCTGTTCATGTCAGTAACGGTTCCAGTCCAGGTTTCGGTCCGCCCTGTTGGGTCCGTAGCCGCGAGTCGAATGCTGAAGCGGTAGGGAGCGCCGATTCGCCAGTTATACCGAATATGACAGCTCATGCCGGGGCCGTTGTCCGCCCCCGGCTTGCAATTCCGGGAGGTGCTCGTGGATCCTCGCCCGAAAAAGCTGAAGAGCGCCATCTTGCAGTTCCCTCCGCCAGGACACGCGCCGTATGGTTGCAAGCCAAAATAGAAGACGCCGCCGCCAACGAATCCGTCTTGAAAGGCCCAGTAGTAGAACGATCGTTTGTCGGAGAGCTCGAGGACGGTGAGCGTCCAATCCACGCGATCGTAGGGCGGTTTCGGATAGAGTGGCTTCCAGACTACGTTTTGCGCGTGCGCGATTGGCGCCACGCACATGAGAAACGCGAGACTCACTAAGTAACGCGCGATCATGAAACTCCTGGTGTTGTTATTCTGCTGCATTACGGTCCGTTTGTCTTGGCGCCCGGCCATCTGAGGACTTGGCTACAACCGGGCCGCAAAACCGGTCCGGACGGACCGATCTTGGGGTGAATCGGGAGAGCAAGGCTAACTGAATCAGCGGTACTATGGGAACGGATTAAATAAATCGCGAGTTGTCACCGGGCTTTACCGCGAGTTCCTCGCGGCAAACGTAGGCGCGTGAGTCTGCGCCGCCCGCGGACCGCAAATGAACCGAGCCACGTCAAAACAGAATCGTATACTCGGAGCTCGAGAGCGCGCGTCGGCGGCGACGGGCCGCAAAATCTGCCGGGCTTGAAGCCTGCCGCGACGGTAGCCCGCGTTGGGGCCGAGCAAAAGCGAGTGCCGCGCAAACAGGGGGAAGAAATGCAAAAGCGAAAACTCGGAAAAACCAATCTGGAAGTTTCGGCGATTGGGCTCGGATGCATGGGAATTAGCTTTGCCTATGGCCCCGCCATGGACAAGCAGCAAGGGATTTCGCTCATCCGAGCAGCGGTCGAGCGCGGGATCACTTTCTTCGATACGGCGGAAGCTTATGGTCCGTTTACGAACGAAGAACTCGTCGGCGAAGCGCTTGCGCCATTTCGCAAAGATGTGGTGATTGCGACGAAATTTGGATTCCGCATCGAGAACGGCAAGCAGGCCGGCCTGGACAGCCGACCGGAGCACATCAAGGAAGTCGCGGAGGCATCGCTGAAACGCCTGAAGACGGACGTTATCGACCTGTTTTACCAACATCGGGTCGATGACCAAGTGGCGATCGAAGATGTTGCGGGAGCGGTGAAAGACCTGATTCAGCAAGGCAAAGTGAAGCACTTCGGATTGTCGGAGGCGGGCGTTCAAACGATCCGTCGAGCGCATAAAGTGCAGCCCGTAACGGCGCTGCAAAACGAATATTCGCTGTGGTGGAGAGAGCCGGAGAAGGAAATCATCCCGACTCTCGAGGAGCTGGGCATCGGCCTGGTTCCCTTCAGCCCGCTGGGAAGGGGCTTCCTGACCGGGACGATCAACGAAAACACAAAATTCGACAAAAACGATTTTCGAAATATCGTTCCTCGTTTCACGGAAGAAAACCGGAAAGCGAATCAGGGGCTGGTCGATCTGATCGGGCGGTTCGCGCAAGCGAAAGGGGCGACGCCTGCACAGATCGCTCTGGCGTGGCTGCTGGCGCAGAAGCCGTGGATCGTTCCGATTCCAGGGACAACGAAGCTGCATCGACTGGAAGAAAATATCGGAGCCGTGGACGTCGAACTATCGCCGGGCGACCTCCGCGAATTGGAAAATGCGGCCGCAACAGTGCCTGTGCAAGGCGCGCGGTATCCCGCCGAACTGCAAAAAATAGTGGGCCGCTGAGACCGCGGACCGACGAGATTCACGAACCAACATTGCAGAGCTCAGCAGCGTCGCGGAGAATCGATTTCAATGTACCCGCTGAAGAGCCAGGGCATTGCCGAACACGGAGACGTTCAGCGTGTCGCCCGCCAAAGTGTAGTGCCAAGTTGCGGTGGCGTTGGGACCCTCTAGAGGACGCGCATTCGGCCCGTAGTAGTGAATGGTGATGGCCTCGGCATCGACGGTGTATTTGCAGGGCCCGCCGAGTTCTTGCCCGTGCATACGGAAGTGGGCGGAGCAATCACCCGAAGGCAGGAATTCGACGACGTAGCTGCCGTCTGCGTTTCGCCACTTTCCTTCAACCGCGTTTTGCGGCCCGGACTGAACGCCGGGAATCCGGCACGAGTCAAGACACAGAATCACGATCGCAAGCAGCAACAATTTGGCTGGCTTCATGTTCGCACCCCTGGGGTAGCTCTCCGGCCGATTTCCCTA
>DASPVY010000012.1:0-2563 GCA_035622115.1 Candidatus Acidiferrales bacterium | reverse complement strand
GTCAACGTCAGGCGCGGCGAAGCTTTCCATGTGTCCTGCGCAAAAGTGCTCCAGTCGTTGAAGTAAAAAATTCCAGGCGCCGCCAACGAGCTGAACACAAACAGCGGACTTCCTGACACGACCGACGGTACGTCCGCGAATTCCACTTCCGAGTAGTAGCGGAAGGGGGTGAAATACGGCGATTCCCACCGGTAATCAATTCCAAATTTCACTGCATGCGAGCCCATGACCCACGAGAAGCTGTCTACCGCATTGATCTGTCGCAGCGAGCTGTTCACCAGCGCCCCGTCGTTGTAAGCCGTGTTGATTCCCGACGCTACGATGAATTGGGTGATATCGGTCGCGGGAGATGTGAGCGGCGGGGGAAAAAGCACAGACGCCGGCGGCACCACTGCTCCGCCGAACGTATCCACATAGTTCGAAGCTTCGCCCAAGTTCCGGCTGAAATTGAATCGCGCTTCGTTGGTCATCGAGGGCGAAAGCGTCCACGTCGAACCGAAAGTCAGCGTCGTCGTTCGCACCAGATTGTCAAAAACGGTGTTGGCGCTGAACGAGTTGCCCGCCCGCGTGATCAGTTCAGACGGTGAGTAGTCGTACCGGCCGAAAAGAACCAAATGGCTGTTCACCACGTGATCGGCGCGAATACTGTAGGCATTGAGCGTCGCTGCGTTGGAAAAACTGGTGTTGAACGGAGCCAGTCCCGTCGGCGTCCCAGCCGAGATAATTTCCGGACCATTGGGTATCGGGAAGATGTTCAGGAAAGGCTGGATGTCCGCGGGTGCGCTTGTTCGTTCATCGAGCGACGGCACGTCCGTCAAAGCGGTTTGTGGCAGCCGCAGCCGCAGGCCCTCGTAAGAAAAGAAAAAGAATGTCTTGTCTTTGATAATCGGTCCGCCGATCACGCCGCCGAAATCGTTCTGCCGCTCTTCCGCCTTCGGCAGCCCGTTCGCATCGGCAAACCAGTCCTCGGCGTCCAGCTTGTCGTTGCGGAAATAATCGAATGCCGTGCCATGAAACTGATTCGTGCCCGAGCGCGTGAGAATTGAAATTTGTGCTCCCGGCGTGCGGCCATACTCCGGATCAAAGCTGGAGGTCTGAATTCGGAATTCCTGCATGTCGTCAACCGAGACCAGGTTATTGGTCCCGCCCAGAACGCTGAATCCCGGGAGCGTTCCCGACGCGTCGCGATACAGCGTGCCGGATCCCGCTTGATCCGTGCCGATATTCGCGCTTACGCCGTCAATCATGAAATAGTTCGTATCGGTCCGCTGCCCGTTGACGCTGAATTGGCCTTCATCTCCTATTGCGGCCGGAGTGATCACCACTCCGGGCGTTAGATCGATCAGAGATTGAAAGCTTCGCCCGTTGAGCGGCAGATTTTCCACGAATTGCCGATCGACCACCGTACTCACCGAGCCGTCCGTCGTGTTGATGTGGGTCTCTTCCGCCGAGATCGTCACCGTCTCTGAGACGGATCCGACCTGCAGTGCGAAATTTCGAACGACATTGTCTTGAACGTTGAGGTCCAGATCCGTGACCGTCACGGTCTTGAATCCGGGCTTCCGCGCGGTGATCAGGTAGTGCCCGGGGTGGAGCGAGGGTATCGCGTACAGCCCTTCCTCGTTCGTTTTCACGGTTACCGATTGATTCGTCTCGAGGTTGGTGATTTCGACCTCAGCGTCGGCAATAACGGCGCCCGATGCATCAGTCACGCGGCCATAGACGCCGGCAAGCTCGGTCTGTGCGTTAACCGATACGGCGGCCATTGAGGCGAGAAGCGTCAGGCAAGCAGAGCAGATGACGCTAAATGCCAGCAACGCAATAAGTTGACCTGCAATCGACAATCGATTTCGCCTGTGACTCCTATGGTCCTTGGACACTGGTTCCCCCTATGTCGAAGTGTGCCTCGACGCACTGCGATTTGTCTCACCAGGCCTCTAGCAATTTTTCAGGGATGATTGGCTTTGTTTCTCAGGTAGGCGTAGAGGAATTTCTCGCCCTTGGGCTCGGCCGTTTCCTTGCCCGGCGGCTCGAGCGTCACAAACACCGAGTCAATTTCGCTCAAGACTTTTGGATCGTCGTAGCGGAACACCCAGCGTTTCTGCGCCTGATCGTCGGAATAAAAAATCCCCAGGTTCTTGGCAAGGTGTCCGGGGCCTTCCTTTTTGCCCCAGACGCGGAAGTTATAGCCCGCAGTTTGCACGCGGTTGTCGTTCAAGTCGTATGCGTAAAAAATCAGCGACTTCCCTTCCGTGAAGAAGACTCTGCCGAAAGCCGCGCGCGTTCGCCCTTTTGTATCCGTGTCGAATACGTCCGCGATGTGAAGATTGCGCGCCGCCATCAGCTCCCGAATATCACGGTTCGCGGCGAGCAGATCTTTCTCCCTCTCAAGCGAACTGGCTTGGTCGGCAATTTGATCCGTCAGTTCTTGAATGCGTAGATGGTTGGCGGCAAACTCGCTCTGGTTCGATTCGGCCGCTGTTTTCAGCTGAGTCCTGGCATTCGCCAGCTCGGTCTGCGCGTCCCCAACCTGACGCTCTAATTCGTCGATTCGCGCCTGGCG
>DASPVY010000011.1:0-2712 GCA_035622115.1 Candidatus Acidiferrales bacterium | reverse complement strand
CCATCCTCGACTTCCTTGAAGGCCGTCAAAACCTGTTCCCGATAGTTTGCCACCGACTCATCGTAGGCCGCTCGGGCGCGGACGTAATTCGCCTGGAGCCTTCCCCCTTCGAAGATCGGCTGCGAAGCGCCGGCCATCGCGGTCCAGACCGCGCTCGAAAGATTGAAGAGCTGGGTGAGGTTATCCGAGCTGTAGCCGAGGCTCGTGCCGGTCAGGCTGAGGGATGGAAAAAACGCAGCGCGCGCGACGCCGATCTGCGCGTTCGCGGAGGCCATCAGGCGCTCGGACTCCGCAATGTCGGGCCGCCGTTCGAGAAGATCGGATGGCAAGCCCGCGGGTATGGCAGGAGGCTCGAGATAACGGGAATCCTCCGGAATCGAGAATTCGGACGCCGGCTTACCCACGAGCAGAGCCAAAGCGTGCTCGAGCTGCGTGCGCTGCACGTTGAGGCCGGCGTACTGCGCTTGGGTGGTCGCGAGCAGTGTCTCGGCTTCGGAGACATCCAGGCCGCTGGCGACGCCGCCATTATGGCGCACTTGCGTGAGCTGGAGCGCTTTCTCAAGCAATTCGATGTTGTCGCTGAGAATCTTGCGCTCGGCATCTTCGTAACGCAGCGAAAAATAGTTCTGCGCGATATCGGATTTCAGCGTGAGCAGAATGTTTTCGTAATCCGCTTCTGTAGCCTGATACTGCGCGCGCGCAGATTCGACGGAGCGGCGCACGCGTCCCCAGAGATCGACTTCATAGCCAAAGTCGAGCGGCAAAGAGATCGTGTTGGCGGTATAGGCTGTGGTGATATAGCCCGGCGGATTCTCGCGCGAGGCGGAATAGCGCTCGCGCAGGTACGCGGGGTCGAGCGTGACGCTGGGGTAGAGATCGGCGCGGGTGATGCGAACAGCCGCGCGCGCTTGCGTTACGCGCGCCATCGCTGCATCGAGCGTGGGGTTGCCGACCATCGCCTGCGACTCCAGTTCGCTCAATTTCGCATCGGCGAAGACTTCCCACCAATTGCCCTTGGCGATCGCGTCATTGGGCGCGGCTTCCTTCCATCCGGCGGGAGGCGGCTCCTTGAACGAGGACGGAACTTCGACGGCAGGCCGGTGATAATTGGGACCCACCGTGCAGCCGGTTGCGGCGATGGCGAGAAGGCAGAGGCCGAGGGCGGCGGATTTTCCGCGCGTTTGCATTCGATGGATGGAATTCGTTTGGAGTTCCATGTCGGCCACGGATTATTCGGATTTAGCCGCCGGCGTTGCGGCTTTCGTGTTCGTCACGGTAACTTGATCCCCCTCGCCAACTGAATCCGGAGGATTCAAAACAACGACGTCTTCCGGATCGACCCCGGTGATAATTTCGACGCTCGTTCCCAGGTCCCGGCCGACCGTGACATTCTTCAAGTGAACCGTTCCTTGCGGTGCGACGACGGCGACCTGCGTTCCCTGGGCGCGAAAGATCAGCGAATTTGACGGAACGGACAGCGGCGGGTCAACGAGCGTAAGATGAAAGCGAACCGTGGCGTAAGATCCCGGAAGCAATTCGCCCGTCGGGTTCGGCACCTGCACTTCCGTGAGCAATGTCCGCGAGGCCGGATCAATCGCACCCGAAGACCGCACGACTTTGCCGGGAAACGTCCGGTGCGGGAATTCGGGAATCTGCAACTCCGTGGGAACGCCGGGCTCGATTGAACGGCTGTAACTCTGAGGGACGCCGACGTAGATTCGCAGCAGATTCGTCTGCGCCATGCGGAACAGTTGCACGCTATTTCCATTTTGAATCAGCGCGCCGACGTCGACGTTTCTCGCCGTAACAATGCCCGGAAATGGAGCGACAACAGCCTTAAAGGATTGCAAGTCAGTCAGGCGCTGTACATTCGCTTTCGCAGCCAGGAGATCCGCCTGCCGTGCTTTATACGCAGAAACGTTCTGATCCACCTCTTGCTGCGAGACGCCGTCTGATTTGAGCAACAGTTGCCACCGATCGGCAGTTGTTTTCGCCAGGTCGAGATTCGCTTGCGCTTGCGCCTGGGCGGCTTCCGCCTGCCTCAATTCCTGATCCACTTCCGGCGTGTCGATTTCCGCGAGGAGCTGGCCTTCCTTCATCCGGCCGCCGATATCCACGTACCATTTTTTCAAATATCCGTTCGTGCGTGCGTAGATCGGCGTCTCGAGGTAGGCCTGAATATTTCCCGGGAGGACAAGTTCGCCAGACGCCGTGGAGACCTGAGGGTGGACGGTCGCTACAGGCAGCTTGACGGAATTCCGAGCCGCGGTATTCAGCGAGGCGCGAACGCTTCGGCGGCTCTGGATGCCCCATAGCGCAATTCCCGCAAAGATCAGCGCGATGATGATCGCAAGAATTAATCCTCGCGAACGTGGCCCATGCTCGCGCGCCGGGAACTGCTCTCCTCGATTCGTTGAGTCTGCGTAGTCCATAGTGGCCGCGAAATTATCCTTAGTTCAGATTGAGTGCCGCATCTTGCTCAAAATCGTCCGGCGAATTTGCATACATTTGAGCGGACCCGGCCGCCGAATCATCCAAGCAAGCTACGATTCGGGTTCGTCCTCGGCAAGCGCCACTTTGTACCCGTTTCGCCGGATGTAACTGTAAACCACCGGAACGAAAAAAAGCGTTCCGACGGTGGCGAACATCAAGCCGCCGATGACCGCCCGGCCGAGCGGCGCGTTCTGTTCGCCGCCCTCGCCGAAACCGAGC
>DASPVY010000010.1:0-3459 GCA_035622115.1 Candidatus Acidiferrales bacterium | reverse complement strand
GCCAGCAGCGTAAAAAACGCGGTGCCGGCATGGAACCAATGAGGCAGTTGCTGCGCGTACCATCCGATCCACGTCGGAAGCGGCCCGTTCTGATAGTAGTCGTCCATGGCGGTGAGATGCCGCCACGATTGATCGCCGCTGGCGAGCTTGGCGACGCCGGATTCGAAATAAATTCGAAACCACTCCCAGCGCAGCAAGAAGAGGCTGGCGCGCGATGGCGCGTGGCGACGGCCGAGGCCGGGCCAGAATCCGGGCGGCGCGAAGAACATGCTGATCAGTCCGGCCTCGAGAAGCATTCCATCGGACTGATAGCCCGAGAAATCGCGCGCCGCGCTGACGAAAGAGACATACGCGACGAAACAGATCGCCAGCATGCCGCGCGGCCAGACGTTGACGATGAGCAAGAGCGAAGCGGCGATGCCAATCCAGCAAAGCGTTGCGAGCATCCGATCGCCGCTTCGGAACCACAAGAGCGACGGCACGTACCAGAAACGCTGCGCGCCATTGAAGTAGTGCGCGACAGCTTCCAGAAATTCGCGAGCGGGAAGAAGCCCGTCCGGGCCGATTAATCCCTTGATCTGAAACAGCAGCGAATAAAAGGCCGAGAAATAAATCAGGCCGAGCGCGCGGAGAAAAATCCATCGCGGACCAAGATGCTGCGGCTTGGCGGCGGGCTCAGGACCAAGGAACCAGTCCAGCGTCTGCCGATAATTTTCAAGGAAAGGCATAAACGTCTCTGATTAGAAGCGACTACGGCACGCAAGGTATCGGCGCCGATATTCGAGCGAACGCGGGCGCCGAAGTTCGCTTGAAGCGCATGCTCGCGGCATTATACAAAGGATGCTCGCGCGGCGAAGGCGGGAGGCCGGGCGGGAAACGAGTCGTGTTGAATTCGCGATGGTGAAGACGGCCGCAGTGATCGGATTGGGAAAATTGGGCGCGCCGCTTGCGGCGTGCCTGGCTTCGAAAGGCCTGCGCGTGATCGGCGTTGACTCGGACTCGCAGAAACTCGAAGCGTTGCGAGCGGGCCGCGCGCCAGTGTTGGAAACGGGCCTCGAATCGCTGATTCGCGAGCATCAGGAGCTGTTGAGCGCGACCCCGAGCATTGAAGAAGGCGTGGCGAACTCGGAGATTACGTTCGTTGTCGTCGGCACGCCCAGCGAGCCGTCGGGAGGTTTTTCTCTTCAATACGTGCTGCCGGTCTGCGACGCGATCGGACGCGCGCTCAAGTCAAAAAAGGAATTTCATGTGGTCGTCCTTACGAGCACCGTGCTTCCGGGCGCGACCCAAGGCCCGGTAAAATCACAACTCGAAAGGGCCATCGGGAAAAAGTGCGGACGCGATTTTGGGCTGTGCTACTCGCCGGAGTTCATCGCCCTCGGCAGCGTCATTCGCGATTTTCTCAATCCCGATTTCGTGTTAATCGGCGAGTCCGATTCGCATTCGGGCGATATTCTTCAAGAGCTTTACGCACAAGTCTGCAATTCGAAACCGAGCGTCGCGCGAATGGATTTCGCCAACGCCGAAATCACGAAGCTGGCGGTGAACACTTACGTAACGACAAAAATCAGTTTCGCGAACATGCTGGCGCGCATTTGCGAACGTGTTCCGGGCGCCAACGTGGACATCGTCACGGCCGCGCTGGGCCTCGACAGCCGAATCGGCGCGAAGTATCTGAAAGGCGCGGTGAGCTACGGAGGTCCGTGCTTTCCGCGCGACAATCACGCGCTGGCGGCGCTGGCGAAGCAGGTTGGCGCGCCCTCGGAACTCGCGCAGGCGGTGGATCACTTCAATCGCGCGCAGGTGCAATGGCTGGCGGCGCTCGTTGCGCAACACGCGCAGCGCGGCGCCGCGGTGGGAATCCTGGGGCTTACTTACAAGCCCCAAACCGATGTGGTCGAGGAGGCGGCAGGATTTCTTCTCGCGCAGGAACTCGCGCGGCGGGAATTTCGGGTGGTGGCATTCGATCCCGCCGGAATGGCAAACGCACGGCGCGCGCTGCAGGAGATGGTGCAATTCGCGGCGTCGGCCGAGGAGTGCATCGCGCAATCGAGCGTGATCGTAGTCACGACGCCGTGGAAGGAATTTCTAGAAATTGCGCCGGAAAAGTGGGCGGGCGCGAACGCGGAGAAAACGGTGGTGGACTGCTGGCGCGCCTTGAAACTCGATTCACGCTCGCCGGGCGTTCGCTACATTGCGCTGGGCCTCGGCTCCGTGTCCTGACCTCGGCAGATCGAGGGCCAGAGACTGTTTCCGCGGAATCTGCAGCACGCATAATGGGAGAAACAGTTGCTCACGCTTTTCGCGATGCCCAAGCCGTTCGAAGGGCACATCGGCATCATTCAGCGCAACGCCATCACCAGCTGGACGAGAATCATTCCGCGGCCGGAAATTATTCTATTCGGCGATGAGCCCGGAACCGCGCAAGTGGCCGGCGAACTTGGCGTGCGGCACATTGCCGACGTAAAGCGGAACGAAAAAGGAACGCCGTTTCTCAACGACCTCTTCGAGCAAGCGCAGAATCTCGCGAGCTTTCCCGCCGTGTGCTACGTCAATGCGGACATTATTCTTTTCGACGATTTTGCGGCCGCCGCAGCGAGCGTCGCGGCGTGGCGCCCCGCATATCTGATGGCGGGCCGGCGCTGGGACATGGACATCACGGCGCCGCTCGATTTCGCCGCCGCCGACTGGGCGGAGCGGCTGCGTCGCGATGTGACGACGAGCAGCAAGCGGCGGTCGGTGAGCTGGATCGATTATTTCGTTTTCGCGCGGGGAATGTATCGCGATGTGCCGCCGCTGTTGCTGGGCCGCGTGTGGTGGGACAACTGGCTGGTGTGGAAGGCGCGGAAACTTGGAGTGCCCGTGGTTGATTCTTCGCCGCGCGTCCTCGCCGTGCATCAAAATCACGCTTACGCGCATCCGGGCGGATTTTTTGGAATCTGGCGCGGCGAAGAGGGCCAGTGGAACGAGCGGCTCGTGAACGGCGGCGAGGATGCGCGGACGCTGCGCGACGCGAATTACAAGCTGGGGCGCTTCGGTATTCGCCCGAACATCGAAGCGGCTCTCGAGCGCGGGTGGAAATCAATCGGGAAGCGCCTGAAGAAAAAGAAAATTCCGCATGAAGCGGCGGCTCCGAACTCGGCCGCCGCCCCGAATATGAAATAAATGATGCCGTCGGGTACCGGGCGGGAATTTATTCGCCGAGGAATTGCGGCTGGGCCGGCGCGAGCCGTGCGCTCGCGGGCGTAATCCCGAGGACGATGTCGCCACCGAACTGGCTGGTGCTGAGAACCGGGGTCTGGCCGGCGGGCGCAGCGATTTCGCCTTCTGCGCTCACTCCGCGGCTGCCCGAGTTCCGCGCGGCCACAGCTTTTGATACCTGGTCGGTGAGGTAGGCATAAATTTTGCCGATGCTGTTCGCGCCGTTATTCTGCCGAAGCGCGGCCATCAAAAAATATG
>DASPVY010000009.1:0-4757 GCA_035622115.1 Candidatus Acidiferrales bacterium | reverse complement strand
CAGTCCCCACTTCGAGGCGCAATAAACGCTGCCGTTGGCAAACGCATTCTTCCCGGCAAGAGACCCGATATTGATGATGTGTCCGCGCTTCCGCTCGATCATCGAGGGCACCACCGCGCCGCTCACCAGGAACACCGATTTTAAATTGGTGTCTAACACAGCATCCCAGTCCGCGGGCGCTAGTTCGTGGACGGGACCGAACCGGCCGATGCCGGCATTGTTGACGAGAATGTCGATGGGACCCAGGTCGCGCAGAGTCTGCTTGACCAGAACCCGGATCTGCGGGGTTCGGGTAACGTCGGCAGGGACGGCCGCAATCTTGGCGCCGGTGCGCCGCAATTCCACCGCTGCGGCGGCGAGTCTCGCCGTGTCGCGGCCACAAATCGCTACGTTCGCTCCCAACTGTGCGAGGCGCCGGGCGATCGCGAAGCCGATGCCTCGACTTGCGCCGGTTACCAGGGCTACTGAATTCTCAAGCGGGCGATTTCTGCCCTCAGCGTCAGCCATCGCGTCGTCCCTCCCGTGCCGCCCCGTTGTCAGGCGCATCATCCTAGCATCGAAGCAGAATCGCAACGTCAACTTGAGTCGAGCGCTGCTGTGGAACGCCAACGGAGCAAATCACCTTGCGCCGCCGAAGTCGATTTCCTATAATCCCTTAGTTTTCTTGTCGGGAGCGCCCGCAGGGGTCATAGCTTCTAGTTGTCGACCGTTGCCCATTACGAATTTGGCTGAGGAGGCAGGTAAACAATGACGCGAAAGTGTATGGCCGCGAACACGGTCTTGCTGGCAACGGCTTTCATAGTTTGTTGGCAGGCTCGGCCGGCGGCCGCGCAGGCTGCCCAGGCGCAAGCGCAACAGCCGACTTACACGATCCCGGAATACAACGCGTTTCAGGCGTGCCGCGCGGAAACCAAACCCGATGCGCAGATCAAGTGCCTGGACGATTTTGTCGCGAAGTTTCCGAAGTCCACGCTGATGAAGTACGTGGATCAGCTTTATTTTCCGGCCTACAATCAGCTGAAGAATTTCCCGAAAGTCATGGAGTACTGCGATAAATATATCGCGGAAAGCGACCCCAAGACGGACGGTGCGGGCCAGCTTCAAGCGCTCTACACCCGAAGCGCCATCTTTGAATTCGCCTACAATCCCAAGGCGCCCGACGCCAACGACCAGTTGGCCAAAGCCAAGTCTGCAGCGCTCGACGGTCTGAAAGCTCTCGATACTCTCCCCAAGCCCGACAATATGACGCCCGACCAATTCGCCGAGAACAAGAAACCAGCGGCGGCGCTGTTCAATAGCGTCGCAGGCTTCGCCGAATTGCAGCTGAAGGATTATGCGGCGGCCGCCGATTCATTCAAGGCCGCGCTTATCAATAAGGCGGATGACGGAGTTGCGTCCTACCGGCTGGGCGTGGCGCTGTTGCAGGAGACTCCGCCGGCTTCGATGGACGGATTCTGGGCTCTGGCGCGTGCGATTGCTCTTAAGGCTCCTGGCGACGCGCAAATCAAGGATTACCTCCGGAAGCGTATCACCGTCTACCAACAATCCGGCTGCGATCAACTGGTCGATCCGCAGATGAATGAGTTGTTGCAACTCGCAGCAACGTCGCCCACTCGGCCCGCGACCTATACAATTCCCAGTTCCGCCGATCTCGATAAAATTCGCCAGTCGTCGAACATTCTCTCCGTCATCTCCGATCTCAAGGCCGGCGCCGACAAGGCAAAAAGCACGTGGCTCGCAATCTGCGGCCTGGATTTCCCGGAAGTCGTCGGTAAGGTGATTGATAACACCCCGGGAACGGACTTCGTCGAACTCCATGTTTATACCGGCGCGACGTCGGAAGACATGGAAGCTGCGACCACCGCGAATATGGACGTAAAAGTCGTCGGCCAGCCGGAAGCGAGCCGTTTACAGAAAGATGACGGCGTGAGATTCTCCGGCACTCTCGTGGCGTATGATCCCGATCCGTTCATGCTTCACTGGGACAAGGCGAAGGTGAATCCAGAGGATATTCCGCCGGAGAAGCAGGAAGGAAAGCGCAAGCCCCACAAAGTCGGCGCGCCCCCCAGTAATTAAGCGGGCCAGCTGACTCGCAACAAAATTGAGCTTTGAAAGATGGCCGCCGGGGTGGGCGGCCATTTTTCGTTCCTGGCGCCGTTGGCGCCCACTTCCGCTCCAAATCGATCGTTGAAGTGAGACAGCGAGGTCGAGCCTCGCCTGCGCCTATGCGCGACGGTGCGTGTGGCTTGCCAGCTTGTAGATTTCCACCTTGCGGCTGAGCGTATTGCGGTGAATTCCGAGGACTTTCGCCGCGCGAGACTGATTTCCGTTCGATCTCTCGAGCGCTCGGCGAATGAACTTCTTTTCGAACTCGTTGACTGCCTCGTCCAGCAGTATGCCGCGTTCGACCAGTTGGCCGACCAGGGATTCCAGTTGATCTTTCACTGTCATAAGCTCCGGAGTTCCGCGTGAACGTTTCGCACTTCCCTGCGTGGCCCGGTATCTAGTCCAGAGGGCGGCCGGTCAGCCGCTCGTACGCTTCGCGATAGCGCGCGCGTGTCGCTGCAACCACATCGGCCGGAAGCGCAGGCGCCGGCGGCTGCTTGTTCCATCCAATTTGTTCGAGGTAATCTCTGACATATTGCTTGTCAAAAGAAGGCTGCGCATGGCCCGGCTGGTATTCGTTGGCGGGCCAGAAGCGCGAGGAATCCGGCGTCACGGCTTCATCAATCCAGACCAGTTCGCCGCCGGCCAGGCCGAACTCGAACTTCGTGTCGGCAACGATGATGCCGCGGGCCGCGGCAAATTCAGCCGCGCGCCGGTAGATTTCAATCGAGACGTCGCGCAACTTTTCGGCCAGAGGCTTTCCGACTCTCGAGGCTGCCTCGTCGAACGAGATATTTTCGTCGTGCCCGGAGGTGGCCTTCGTCGAAGGCGTGAAAATCGGCTCCGGCAATTTCGACGATTCCAGCATGCCGGCTGGCAGCTGGATGCCGCAGATCGCGCCGCTTCTCTTGTAATCTTTCCAGCCCGAGCCCGACACATACCCGCGCACGACGCATTCGATGGGGATCGGTTCGGTTCGCCGCACCAGCATGGCGCGGCCGGCCAGTTCGTTTGCAAACGGAGCGAGCTCGCCGGTAAAGCTCTGCGCTTCGCGTACGTGCGAAGGCAGGATTCCGCTCAGCTTCTCGAACCAAAAAAGCGAAAGCTGCGTCAGGACCTTTCCCTTATCGGGAATCGGCGTCGGTAGCACCACGTCGAACGCCGAGAGCCGGTCCGTCGCCACGATCAACAGTTCGTCGCCCACTTCATAGATATCGCGGACTTTGCCGCGGCCCAGAAGTTTCAATCCGGCGAACGACGTTTCTAAAATTGCTGGAGCCATTTGAGAAGATGCCACGGTTGCAATGTTCCTTTCAGGGAGGCGCGTATTCTAGCGCATGAACCGGCGATGTCAACGGAGAAGAAAAATAGATGAAAGATGCCGCCGCGCGGTTTCAGGAATGTTCGCGCTGGCGGCGCGCGGGAAAATTGGCGCAGGCTGGAAGAAAAAAACGGCCTAGGCGGCGTTCGTCTTTGCGCGCTCGATGGGAGCTTGTTCGGCGACGTCGTCCCAACGCACAGACACAAGCTTCGAAACGCCCGGCTCCTGCATGGTCACGCCGTAGAGCACTGAGCCCGTTTCCATCGTCTTGCGATTGTGCGTCACGACGATGAATTGAGTTTGGCTCCCCATGTCGCGAAGCATGTTGATGAACCGGCCGACGTTGGCTTCATCGAGAGGCGCGTCCACTTCATCGAGGATGCAGAAGGGGCTGGGCTGGAATCGGAACACGGCAATCAGCAGCGCCAGCGCCGTCAAAGCTTTTTCGCCGCCCGAGAGCAAAAGAACATTTTGCAGGCGCTTGCCCGGCGGCTGCGCGACCACGTCGATGCCCGCTTCGCCTGAGCTGTCTGGCTCGGTCAAACGCATCTCGCCGTGCCCGCCCCCGAAGAGAGTCGTAAAGGCTCCGGCAAAATTCGCATTGATTGCCGCGAAAGCCTGCTCGAATTTCTGGCGCGAGATCTGCTCGAGTTCGGCGATGGTTTGTTGGGTATTCTGTATGGCTTCGACAAGATCGGCGTGCTCACGGCGGAGGAAGGCGTCCCGCTGCTCGCACTCGTGATATTCCTCGAGCGCCATCATGTTCACCGGGCCGATGGACTCGACCCGCGCCTTCATTTCGTTGTAGGTCGCTTCGGCAGCTGCGAGAGCTTCGGCTGAAAGCAGGTTCGCTTCCTGGCTTATCAATTCTTCCGGCTGTGCGTTCAGCTCCGCCACGCAGGACTGCCGCAAATAGTCGCGGTCGGAATCATTGCGCGCCTTCTCGATTTCAAATTGGATTCGGCGCTCGCGTTGCTCATCAAGCGACTGGCGCTGGCCGCGGAGCGTCGTGTCCAGCTGAGTCGACCGGTTCCGCGTTTCATCGAAGTCGCGGTCAAGCGCCGCCAGTTTCTCTTCCAGCCGGAATTTCTCGGATTGCAGGTTTTCGAGCTGTCGCGCCAGGCCGGCGGTGCTTTCTTCGAGCCGGGTCCGATCGGCGATCATTTTTGCGTGTTGCTCGCGCAGGCCGTCGAGCCGGATTCCCGCCTGAATCGCATCGGAGGCGATGCGTTCCGATTCCGTTTCGGCGCTGGCAAGCCTCTCCGACATCGCGGCAAGTTCTTCGCGTTGCCGGACGAGCGACTCTTGATGCGTCTGCAAATTCCGGCGC
>DASPVY010000008.1:0-2793 GCA_035622115.1 Candidatus Acidiferrales bacterium | reverse complement strand
CGCTAAAATGCGCGCAGATGCCGGAAGACGCCGCGAAACACCGCATCGCCGTCGGAGCCGACCACGCCGGCTTTCACCTGAAAGAAACCGTGAAGCGTTTCCTCCTCGATGCCGGATACGAAGTGGATGACGTGGGAACTTCGTCCGAAGAATCGGTCGATTATCCCGATTTCGCCCGCGCGGCCGCGGAGCTGGTAGCTTCCGGCCACGATCGGTTCGGCATTCTGGCCTGCGGCACCGGAATCGGCATGGCCATGGCCGCCGACAAAGTTTCCGGCATCCGCGCCGCGAACGCCTCCGAGCCGCTTACGGCGCGGCTCTCGCGAGAGCACAACGATGCGAACGTGCTCACGATTGGCGCGCGGATTTTGGACGACGCGAAGGCGATTGAAGTCGTCCGGGCGTTTCTCGCGTCTGATTTCGCGGGAGGCCGCCACCAGCGGCGTGTTGACAAAATATCCGAACTCGATCACGCCCACGGCGAACCCGCCGCACGTGCCGCCGAAGTGACGAAAGGCCCGAAATGACCGATAGAAATTACGAAACACCGGAATCCCGGCGCATGAGCCTGCATCTCGATCAGGAAGATCCGCAGGTAGCCGAAGCGCTGCGCGACGAAGTCCGCCGCCAGGCCACCGGCCTCGAGCTCATCGCCTCAGAGAATTTCGTCTCCCGCGCCGTGATGGAAGCGATGGGCTCGGTCTTCACCAACAAATACGCCGAAGGCTATCCGGGCAAGCGCTATTACGGCGGCTGCGAAAATGTGGATCGCGTGGAGCGGCTGGCCATCGAGCGCGCAAAAGAACTTTTCGGCGCCGAGCACGCCAACGTCCAGTCGCATTCGGGAACTCAGGCGAATATTTCGGTTTACATGACTGCGCTTCAGCCCGGCGATACCGTCCTGGGCATGAATCTCGCGCACGGCGGCCACCTCACGCACGGCCATCCACTGAATTTTTCCGGAAGAACTTATAAGTTCGTTCCGTACGGCGTGACGAAAGATACCGAAACCATCGACTACGACGAAGTGGAACGGCTGGCGCGCGAAAACAATCCGAAAATGATCGTCGCCGGGGCCAGCGCCTACTCGCGCATCATCGATTTTGAGCGGCTCACGAAAATTGCGCAGGCTGTTGGCGCAGTTTTCTTTGTGGATATGGCGCACATCGCCGGCCTCGTCGCCGCCGGCGTTCATCCGAGTCCCGTGCCTCATGCGGATTTCGTCTCAACGACAACGCACAAAACATTGCGCGGGCCACGAGGAGGCCTAGTCCTTTGCCGCGAAAAATGGGCCAAGGAGCTCGACAAACTTACTTTTCCCGGGCTTCAGGGCGGGCCGCTCGAGCACATTATCGCCGCAAAGGCCGTGTGTTTGCGCGAAGCCATGCAGCCGGAATTTCGCGAATATCAAAAGCAGGTGGTCGTAAACGCGAAGGCGCTGGCGGCCGCTCTCGCGAAACGCGGACTGCGCATCGTCAGTGGCGGCACGGACACTCACCTCTTTCTCGTCGATCTCCAATCGCGCGGCATCACCGGCCGGGATGCCGAACAAGCGCTCGAGCGCGCCGGCATGACGGTGAACAAGAACGCGATCCCCTTCGACACGCAGCCGCCGATGAAAGCCGGCGGAATCCGCATCGGCACTCCCGCCCTCACCACGCGCGGCATGCGCGAACCGGAGATGGAAAGAATCGCGGCGTGGATTACCGAAGTTCTCACGCATCCCGGCGACGCCGAAATTGAATCGCGCGTGCGCGGCGAAGTCGCCTTGATGACGACACGCTTCTTGCTTTATCTTTACTTGAGCGAGGGAGTGGAAGCCGCTCAATCCATTCCGGCCTCGAGATGAAAATTTTGTTCGTAGGCTGTCATCCAGGTGCGTCTGGTCGCAGGACGGGCTCGCCGCGCCTGTTCGCATTGAGAACAACGAAGTCGATCTAGAAAGTCTCAACCGATAATTCGGTCGCCACGGCGTCGCGAATCCAAAACGCGCGAACGGGATTTCTTGCTTTCGCTCGCGGCGACACGACGAAATATGCCGCGTCCGGATAAAACGCGCGTTCAACGTCGAGCGCCGAAGGAAAATTGTCGCCTTGCGGATGCGAATGATAAATGCCCAGAAGGTCAAGACGCGCGGCGCGAATCGCGCGCATCATGCGGAAAAGATCGGCTGGCGCGATTTCGTAGGACGTTGCGGGATTCTCGGACGCATTTCCGGCTGAGAAAATCTCGCTGATTGCGCCGTCGCGCCCGGCAAGCAGGCCGCAGCATTCGCGCTGCGCCTCGCGCTCTGCGTGCGCGAGCATTTCCGCTAAGATTTCGCGGCGAATTCGAATTGCCTCGCGCACGCTTCCGAGTCTATCGCGGACTTTAAGCGAGGAAAAACACTCTCGAGTTAAACGAATCGAACCGGTTTTTCAGCACGCGCTTCGGCGCGTGAAACCGCAGACCAAACGTCGTCCCGATTTCATCGGGATTCCCGGCGAATGCCACCGAAAGTGGAGTAACGGCGAAATCGCGCGCAGCCGCGCCGACAGGCCGCGGGGCATGGCTCGCGGCTCTTTGCTCGCGGTTCAGGGCACGCGGGGCACGGCCTTCACGCCTTCTGGGCTTGCCGGCGCAAGAACGTCGGCACGTCGAGATCATCTGCCTGAATTTCGTTGATGACGTCGGAGACGTTGCGGGTAACCTCGGAAACAATGTTGGGGCTCGTCTCGCGCGTCGATTTCCAACTTTTCGGCAGATACGATTGCCGCGTGTGCGTTTTGCGCTGGGCGACTTCGCGGAACCCCG
>DASPVY010000007.1:0-2765 GCA_035622115.1 Candidatus Acidiferrales bacterium | reverse complement strand
CGCAAACCCAGGCGTCCGGCGTCCGCCCTGTCCATCGGGACGGCTGCCGTGATTCTTGCGAGCAGATCTCTTTCTCTGGCCATCAGTACAGTTGTATCAGGAATTGCGCCAAGCGATAATTTCACACACTCGCCACAATTCAGAATGGAATTATAGATCGGCTCGATTGTGGTGTGAGCTCTTGGGAACCTACAGGAAACAGAAGAAATAGGTTGACGAGCCATGGCTGAATCCCTACAATTCGTCCCGATTCGGACCAAGTCTTTCGGTTCTTTCCAGGGGATGTCTCGGCTAACCGCTGCGAGATTGAGCGGACTCTGGCCTGTAGTATTCTTAAGACAGGAAATTGAAAAGATGAAGCGAAAGTCGTATACGCTATTTATCGCTTCAAGCGACTCTGGGCAGGTCCGCCGGGTTCGCGTGCCGCTCTATCTGGTCCAACTCCTTCTGGCTCTCTCATTGGTCGGTGGAATCACGGTTGCGGCTGCGTTGAGCTCCTACAGCCGGATGCTCTGGAAGGTGACCAACTATAACGCGCTACGCCGCGAGCAATCCAACCTGAAGAAGCAATATCAGGATTTGCAGGTTCAGGTAACGAACACCAACCAGCACCTGAACTCGCTGCAATCGCTCGCCGGCGAAGTGGCCGAAGCCTACGGGATCACCCGGCTCCGGCAGTCGCCTTTCACGACAAGCGACGCCTACGCCTCCGAAGATGGCGGATATCAGGCTTCCGTGGATGCCATGAATGGCATGCTGAACTATCGCGCAACGAATCAGGGTTTCACTCCCGTTTCGGCGAGGAATTATTGGCACATGCAGACGGCGCCCCAGCTCTCGAGTCTGGCGGTAATGCCCTCGCTCTGGCCTGTTGTTGGAGAGATCACCGGTCGCTTTGGAGACCGGACTGACCCATTCAACGGCGAAGGCATCGAGTTCCACGCCGGCGTGGATATTGCCTCGCATCTTGGCGATCCCGTTCATGCGACGGCGGATGGCGTGGTGGCCGTGGTTGAGCGCCGCGCGGGCTACGGGCGTTTGGTGGTCATTGACCACGGCGGCGGGGTGGCCACCTGGTACGGGCATCTGAGGCAGTTCAACACTTCTCCCGGCGAACAGGTAAAGCGCGGTGACGTAATCGGTTACGAGGGCGCAACGGGCCATGCCACCGGGCCGCACGTGCACTACGAGGTGCGGTTCAACAACACCCCGATCAACCCCTGGCGCTATCTGAAGACCGCACAGACCACTCTTTCGAACGGCGACTGAAGCCTCCGATTTAGCAAGCCCTTCTCTGCCTCTATTGACCTCGGTGTCTCCACGCCTGTGCCGATCCGAAGTTTTCCCGCTCGATTTTCGCGCCAATCACCTCAAAGGCTTGGGGGTCTTGCGTGCAGCCGGTGCGGGAGCGGGCGCTTTTAAAATGTTGGCGGGAATCTCGGCGCGCACGCGCACCGCCCGGCCGTCGCGCGAAACGTGTGAAATCTTCAGCAATGTGTCCAGCGCGTCGGCATCGTCCGGCTTCATTTGGGCGCGCGTTTTCGGATCGGCCAGTGCGGCCCGGCCGAGCCACCGCAGCGTATCGAGCAGGGCACTCAATTGCAGGGCGTTGGTCAAAGAATCGCAATCGGCTTGGACGGCGGCGACGAGCTTGTTTCCGTCGGGGCGGCCGTCGAGCGCAAGGCCGCGAATCGAGCTCAAGATTCGATTCAATTGTCCGGATTCGATTCCAGGGATGGCGACGATTTTTGCCAGATCATTCGTCTGCGCGACGGCGAAGATCGTCGAGCCGCCGACGCGCGCGATGCGCTCGCGCGTCGCGGAGTCGAGGCTCGCGCTTCCGTCCTTGGCGAGAACTGGATCGAGATTCGCTCCTTGCGCAAGAGCGATCCGCGTCGGAGAGAGAAATGCAAACGTGAGTTTTTCTCCCGGGAGGTTTGAGGGAACCTCGTAGACGTCAATGTCGCCGTGCTTGGTCGCCTTGCCGCCGGAACGCAGCGCATAGGCGGAAATTTTCGCGCGATCGAATTTTCCGTCGGCCACGGTAATCAAGGAGATGCGCGGCGAGCCGTTCGGCAGCCGTTTGTTCGCGTCAATCCACGCGTCCAGCGCGAAGCGATCGAGATCGCGCGAGTAGTCGAATCCGGTTTCGCGCACAAAGTCGCGATAGTCTTTGTCTTCGTCGGGCGCGGGTTCGAGTGCTTGGAGGTCAGCAGCAAATGGAGAAGCCCGCAGTGTAGACACATCGGCAAACGCAAGTACGGGCGCGCCCGAAGGAAGAAGGCTCAGCACATCGCTGGTATGAGCGGGTGTTACAATGACTGAGACACTCGGCCCCGGTGCAGGAGCCGCGCGACGCGATCTAAACGAGTGAAACGCATATACGCCAACGAGCGCGAGAAGAACGATCAAGATGGCGACCGCAATAAGCGCGCGTTTTTGGGCAGAATCCATTTTGCGAGTATAGTGGCGGCGCGAAATCGTGTAAAGTTGGCCGACACGATTGGCGGACCTTTGGGATGGGAAGTTATTGAAGACTCAGCACTTCAGAGTCGCGGATTGGCCCACGGCGTGCCTGCAAAAGAAACTTGCTTGCAATTCTATTGCCTCTGTGGTAGTTTTGGTGGGTTTGAGTGCGCTGGCGTAGCTCAGCTGGTAGAGCATCTGATTTGTAATCAGAGGGTCGGGGGTTCAATTCCCTCCGCCAGCTGAAAATTGATGGGCCGGAAAGTTTTGCGGTTAAACGGACGGATTTCTCGCGACAA
>DASPVY010000006.1:0-7351 GCA_035622115.1 Candidatus Acidiferrales bacterium | reverse complement strand
CCGGGACGAGGCGTGCGATTTCAACACGGTGTCGATCATTCGGCTGGATTCGCCCAAATATTGTTGCGGATCGAAAAGCTTTTCGAGCTCTTGCGCGTTTAAATGCCTGGTGACGGCGGGATCGCTGGCGAGAACTTCGCGCAGTGCGCGGCGCTCGCTGCGCGCGCGATTGCTGGCCGCCTCAACGATTTCGTGAGCAGCCTGGCGGCCGGCAGCTTTTGCCAGCGCCATTTGAACCGCTTCGGCAAAGATCAGGCCATGCGTGACGTCCAGATTCGCGCGCATGCGGGAGGGGTCAATTTCCAACGCCATCATCGTTGCGGTCAGATGATGAAGCGCGCCGCCGGTGAGCCGGACAATTTCTGGAATCGTTTCCCATTCAGCGTGCCAGCCGCCGAGGCCGCGTTCGTGCTCCTGGACCATTGCCGAAAGCACCGTCGAGACCAGGCCCGGCACCCGAGTTGCCGCCGCCAGGACCACCGCCGCCGTGACGGGATTGCGCTTGTGCGGCATGGTTGAGCTTCCACCCCGCTGTGGACCCGAAGGCTCGAACGCTTCGGCGACTTCAGTTTGAGTTTCCAACGAAAGATCGCGCGCGATTTTTCCCAACGTTCCGGCGAGGATTCCGAGAACCGAGGCAACTTCGGCG
Organism: Candidatus Acidiferrales bacterium; assembly: GCA_035622115.1. Lineage (GTDB taxonomy): Bacteria > Acidobacteriota > Terriglobia > Acidiferrales > UBA7541 > Palsa-147. Next base: position 6,702 of record DASPVY010000006.1, on the reverse strand, counting down.
ATACGATCGCGATGCGCGTGCCAAGAAATTTCAGGCACCTGCAGAGAAAGCTCGCGTCCCAGAGCGGCGGCGACGTCCGAACCTCGATTGCCGAGTGCGGCCAGCGTCCCGACGGCGCCGCCAAATTGAAGCGCGATGGCCCTCTGCTCTGTGGCGGCAAGACGCGCGCGGTGACGCTCGATCGCGTCCAGCCAGCCGGCGGCCTTGAACCCGAATGTCGTAGGGAGCGCCTGCTGCATCCAGGTGCGTCCAGCCACGAGAGTGCCGCGATGCTTTTCCACTAGTTGAGCGATCGCGTTTGACAGGCGATCGAGCTCCGCGTCGATACAAATCAGAGCTTGCCGAAGCTGCAATACGAATCCTGTATCAATCACATCCTGGCTGGTGGCGCCCCAATGAACGAAACCTTTCGCTTCGCGATCGTCCTTGCCGACAAGCTCGGTGAGTTCCTTGACGAGTGGAATGGCGGGATTGCCGGCAAGAGCGGCGGAGCGAGCCAGAGCATGTGTATCGAATAATTCGGCACGGCACTTGGCGGCGATGATTGGCGCGACACGCGCGGGAATGACGCAGGTGAAAGCTTCGGCGTTTGCCAAAGCCGCCTCGAAATCCAACATGCCTTGCAAGCGGCCCCGATCGCTGAACAACTCTTCGACGGCGCTCCAGCGGAAGAGCGGATCGAGCAGGCTCATGAGGTTACTCTTATCATTCCTAAAGATGGCTCAGCAATCGAAGAAAACCGTTTCTTCATTGCCGCGGAGAACGATATCCCAATGGAGAGCGCCAGCCTTCCCGTCCGTTTTCTTGGCGATCAACGTGCCGCGGCGCGAAGATTCGGCCTGGCTCAAAAAGAAGTCCAGTGCGTTTGCAGGTTCGTCCGGGAAGTAGATGCGAGTTACGAGCCGCCGCAGAAGGCCTCGCGCAAAAACAGAAACGGCGATGTGCGGCGCTTGCATTTTGCCATCCGGCCCCGGAACCGCGCCGGGCTTGATCGTGGTGAACCGGAATCGGCCGTCGTCGTCTGTCAGGATGCGCCCGAAACCGCGAAATTCGGGGTCGGCGGGCTTTTCTTGCGTGTCGTCGGGATGAGCGTACTTGCCTTCCGCATTCGCTTGCCAGATCTCGACCATGCCGTCGGGGACAGGGTCTCCGTCACTATCGAGCATGCGGCCTTCAATCGTGATCCGCTCGCCCGCGACGCCGGGACCGGCAAGATTGTCGACAATCATCCAATCCAGTCCGATCAGGCCGTACGGACCGACGGTTTGGGATGTTGTCGCCTGAAGGCTCATCGCCAATTCTCCATTGGAGTGCCCTCCCGCCCGCTCAGGACGATATCGAAGCGATAACCCAGTGCTTCTTCGGGGACGGTCGTTTCCCAATCGAAATGAGAGATCAGGCGATTTCGCGCCTTCTCGTCGCTGATGCAATTGAAAATCGGATCGAACGGCATCAGAGGATCGCCAGGAAAATACATTTGCGTGATCAGGCGCGTAGCGAACGCCGGGCCGAATAGCGAGAAATGAATGTGCGCGGGGCGCCAGGCGTTGTAGTGATTGCGCCAGGGATACTCACCGGGGCGAATAGTGATGAAGCGGTAGCGGCCTTCCGAATCGGTCAACGTCTGGCCGCGGCCTGTAAAATTCGGATCGAGCGGGGCATCGTGCTGATCCGCTTTGTGGCGATAGCGCCCGGCGGCGTTTGCCTGCCAAACTTCGACGAGGGTGTTGCGGACTGGCCGGCCATTCTCGTCGATTACTTTCCCGTGCACGACGATTCGTTCGCCAAGAGGATCTCCCGAGTGCTGGCGAGTCAAATCGAAAGCTTTCACCTTGACGTCATCGCTCTTGAACGTAGGTCCGGTGATTTCCGACAGTGTTTGAGGCACGGAGACGAGCGGCTTAGACGGCGCGCGCTTCAAGCAGGATGCATACGGCGGGTGCCAGCAACTGGGTTGCGTGCCCGGATAGGGACGACGATAGCCTTGAAGATTCACGGCCGATGCTTTTCGCTCGTGGGCTCCCCGGGGCTCGGCCTTGGACGACATCTTCTTCACTCTCCTTGAGGGGCTGTGCCGTGAGCAGCCGCGGTGCGCGCATGTAGATCCCGCAGCGCGCTTAACTCCACGGCGGTCGGCCGCGGCGTGACTTCGAGCTTCGGCGCGACTTTCAGGGGCCAGCCGGTTGCACTGCGAACCTGTTCGAGCGTGACGCCGGGATGCAGAAACGTCAAAACCAGTTCTCGCGATACGCGAGCAGAGTTCATGATGCCCAAATCGGTGATGACGACCGTCGGTCCGCGGCCCCGCGTCGCCGGCCCGCCCTGCTGCCCCGACAAATCAACATATCCCGATGAGGTGACAAAATCCAATTTTTCGACGAACGTGCGCGGGCTTTGCTTCAGGATGAGCGCGACCTCTTTCGCCGCCGAGGCAATCTCAGGCGCGCCTCCGGCTCCAGGAAGACGGATGCGCGGGGCGCAATAGCTGCCGCCAATTACCGTCGTGTTGAGGTTGCCTAGTTTGTCGATTTGAGCCGCGCCGAGAAAGCCCACGTCCACGCGTCCCGCCTGCAGCCAATAGCGAAAAATCTCTGGAACCGAAACGACGGTATCGGCGGTCTCGGCCAATTCGCCGTCGCCAATCGAAAGTGGCAAGACGTTGGGTTTCGTTCCGATGGTTCCGGATTCGTAGATCAACACGGCATCGGGAGCGTGCGTCAGGCGGGCAAGATTTGCCGCGGCGCTTGGAAGACCGATGCCGACGAAACAAACCGTGCCGTTGCGCAGAATGCGCGCGGCAGCAACCGTCATCATTTCGCTCGGCGAATAGTCGAGATCAGGCACGGCTATTCACCTGCGGGTCAGCCGCGATGCTGCGCCGATACTCCGCGAAGTCAGCCGTAGCGAGAACGTGACGCCCGATCCAAGTTAGAAAAGTATCGCGGTCACGGGAGATGGCGTCCCATGCTTTGTAGAATGCATTGTCGCGGCGGTAGTAGCCGTGCGCATAGGATGGGTGAGCGCCGCCGGGCACTTCGCAAACGCAAGAAATGACCCAATTCGGGAGTAGGCAAGCGTTCACGGGCGCGTGCAAATCATCCACGATTTCCTCCACCGTGACGATCACGCGCTTGGCCGCCAGCGCCGCCTCTTTCTGGACGCCAATGATGCCGTAGATAAGTACATTGCCTTTGCGGTCCGCTTTTTGCGCGTGAATGATGGTTACATCCGGATTCAGTCCCGGAGTTGCCGCCAGAACTTCGCCGGTGAATGGGCACGTGATGGAAAGAATTTTTTTGTTGTACTTCGGCAAGTCAGAGCCCAAATAACCGCGCGTGACAGCAAACGGCAATCCAGACGCGCCCGCTTGATACCGCGCCGCCATATCGGCGTGGCTGTGTTCTTCAATCTCCAGCCGGCTGGGCCAGCCGCTTTGAATGGCGTCGCGGAAACGGTGCAGCGAGCCGACGCCGGGATTCCCTCCCCAGGAAAAAATCAGGCGCGACGCGCAGCCAACACCGATCAATTGGTCATAGATCAAATCCGGGGTCATGCGAATCAGAGTGAGGTTGCGGCGACGTTGCCGGATCAGCTCGTGGCCGGCGGCGAAAGGAATCAGGTGGGTGAAGCCCTCGAGCGCGACCGTATCTGAGTCGTGGACGAGGCTTGCGACCGCATCGCGTAATGGAACAATAGAAGCCAAGGCCGTCTCCGAACTCGGGCCGAGCGGCGCGGGTCAAAGAGGACAAATGCGCCAGCGAATCTAAGCAAGGGAAGAAAGGAAGTCAAGGCGATTATCGAAATTACGTGCGTATATCGCCTAGTTGGTGTATTCTTCCGCGCGTTGGTCTCCCGTTTTTGAGGAACTTTTTATGCCACGCAGTCAGGTCCATCCCGCCGCCTCGCCGCCAATCTCTCCAAATGCGGCTCCGCAGACAACCACCGCACAGAACCAAAGCCCCGCCCAGCAAGTCGACTCGCATACCGGCGATCCGAACTATATGACCTCGCTGGCGCGAGGGCTGGTAGTCATTCAGGCGTTTTCCGAACGAAATCGACGGCTCACGATTTCGCAGCTGGGAGCCAAAACAGGGCTGTCTCGTGCGGCGGTGCGCCGTTGCGTATACACGTTGTCGAAGCTGGGGTTTGCCGGGACCGATGATGGGCGCCACTTCTACTTGCGGCCGCGCGTTCTGACGCTCGGGCATGCTTACATCTCGTCGATGCCGCTGGCATCAGCGGCGCAGCCGGTGCTCGAGCACCTCAGTCACATCCTGCACGAATCGAGTTCGATTGCCACGCTCGATGGGCTTGACATCATCTACGTCGCGCGAGCCAGCGCCACAAGAATTATGTCGATCGATCTCGGAGTGGGCAGCCGATTGCCGGCGTTTTGCACTTCGATGGGCCGCGTGCTGCTGGCGAATCTTCCGCCCGATGAGCTCGAATCCTTCCTGGCTCGAATCGAATTCACCCGGCACACGGAGCGCACGGTCGCGAATGCCGAGAAGCTGCGGCAAGTTCTCCGCGGAGTGCAACGCAACGGCTACGCCATTGTGGATCAGGAATTGGAGCTGGGCCTGCGTTCCATGGCGGTGCCGATTCGCAATCCCATGGGAAAAGTTGTTGCGGCGCTCAATGTGGGAGCGCACGCGCAGCGGGTGAGCATTCAAGAGATGCAGACGCGGCTGCTGCCGAATCTTCACGCGGCCGCGCAGGAATTGTCGATGCTCCTGCGCTGAGCGGCGCCGCTCGGCATGGCAGTTGGTTTTCAACTTACCGAGACGCTCGTTACCGCTCTTCGGGTGAAACAGCATGGCTGTTACATCAAGACGCTACGAGAATTCGCTAATCGGAATTCTTTTCTTCGCGTGGGGCACGGTCTTCCTGGATCGGATGTCGCAGCTCTATCTCGCGCCGTTCATCGCTCCCGAATTTCACCTGGACCACGAGCAAATAGGGATGCTGGCGTCGGTGCTGGCGATTGCGTGGGCCATTTCGACTCTGGTCTTCGGCGCGCTGTCGGATCGGGTCGGACGCAGGCCGATTCTGATTCCCGCGGTGTTCGCATTTTCGCTTCTCTCGTGGGTTTCCGGAACCGTTCACTCGTACCACCAATTGCTGCTCGTGCGGGCTTTGATGGGGATCGCCGAAGGACCGACGTGGTCCATTATGACGGCGCTCATTGAGGAGTCGTCACCTCCGGAGCGCCGCGGGAGAAACATTGGAATCGTGGTAAGCGCAGCAGCGCTGGTAGGACTTGCAGCCACGCCAATTCTGACCACACAGATCGCCGCGCATCATGGCTGGCGATGGGCCTTTTTTATCGCGGGATTGCCCGGATTCATCGCCGGCCTCTTGATCTGGCGATTTGTCAAAGAACCTCAGAAGCGCGAAGGCCACGAATTTCACGGGCACAAGATACGATTCCGCGATTATTTTGCGATTCTGCGATACAGGAACATCTGGTTGTGCTGCATCGGAGCGACGGGATTTATCGGCTGGCTGTTCTTGAACAATGTTTTTGCGCCGCTCTACATCACCGAGGTCGCCCACCAGGAAGCAACAACTGCGGGATTTCTTCTCGGCGCTACCGGGCTGGGAAGTTTTTTTCTCGGCTTTCTGATGCCTGCGCTATCGGATCGCTGGGGACGGAAACCGGTGCTGCTCCTGATGGCGGCGATGTGCATGATCGTACCGCTGGCGCTGGCGTTTCCACCGTTGTATGCGGTTCCGTGGCTTCTGGCCGGAATCGTGTTCGTGACGAACGCCGGACAAGGCGTCGCTTCGCTCATCATGGTGCTGGTGCCTACCGAGAGCGTGCCGGCGCAATTTGCCGCGACCTCCATCGGCATGGCCACGCTGACGGGCGAAATCTTTGGCGCGACGGCCGCCCCCGTTCTCGGCGGCGCGCTCGCGCAGACGCACGGATTGGCGGCTCCGATGTACATGTCCGCAGGCGGAGCCGTATTGGTTTTTCTGGCGAGCCTGTTCCTCGAGGAAAGCTCGGAAGCGAAGCGAGCGAGGATGGCGTTGGAGTCAGCAACGGCGGATTGAAACGACGGGGAGCGAAATGGGCATGTTGCGCGATATTCGCACGTTCGCTCGATTACAGGCTTGACAACCGCACACTCAGACGTTAGACCTACTCCTCATCAAGGGTGGTCGTTCTCGCTTGATGGGGGTTTCTCCGAGTCTCTAGAAGCGATTGCTTCCCAAAGGAGCGGATCATGAGGCTACGCTTGGGTGTGTGGGCTGTCCTTGCTCTCGCGGCCATTCTCTGCACTGCGAACTCCTCGTACGCGCAAGTCAGCTTCGCACAACTGAACGGCACGGTGACGGACGAGAGCGGTGGCGCGGTAGCGAAGGCCTCGGTTTCGCTGCGAGAGATGGACACGAACCTCTCGTACACTGCGACGACCGGAGACGCCGGCTTCTATGTATTTCCCAAGCTCGAGCCAGGGCGTTACGAGCTGAAGATTGCCTTCGCCGGGTTCTCGAACTACACGCAGACAGGGATTGCCCTGACGGTCGGCCAATCGGCGACGATCAACGTCACGCTCAAAGTGGCGACGAAAGGCGAGCAGGTAGTGGTCACCAGCGAAGCTCCGGTGATCGAGCCGACGCGCACGGAGAGCCAGGTAATTGATACCAAGCAAATTGATGCCTTGCCAATCAGTGGCCGCCTGTTTACCGACTTCG
>DASPVY010000005.1:0-2392 GCA_035622115.1 Candidatus Acidiferrales bacterium | reverse complement strand
TTTATCTCGCCTGAGCGTGAGTCTCCGAGTTCGTGCTGTATTTGGGCTTGTAGTGAATCTGCAGCGTTCGCAGATAGTGCACCAAGTCCCAGGCATCAGCCGGTTTCAAATAATCCATAAACGACGGCATTGGCGTTCCGTCCAGGCCAGTCATAAAGATTCGGTAGATATCCGCATCTGAATCCCCACATTTGAAACGGATGCCTTCGCGAAAGTTGTACGGCTTGATCGGATTGTCTTTGTTGTCGGTCAGTGAAAATGCCGATGGACCATCCGCCGCACCCTGCGGCCCGTGGCATTGCACGCACTTCAACTTGTCCTGGAATAGAATTTCGCCGCGCTTGACGCTCTCGGCGGTAAAGGGCGTCTCCGGCGGAATCGGAATCACCGCGTCCGGCTTCTCGTCGTGGAAACGCGGTGAAAATGTTTTGACGTAGGCCACGAGGTCGGCGCGCTGCTGATTCGATAGCGCGCGCCACGAGGGCATTCCCGTCATATCAATTCCGCGCCCGATCGTTTGGAACAGGTCATCATCGAGCGGCAAGCTTCCCGTTGGCGTCGACCGGCACTTGAAAGTTCCCATCGTGAAATCCCGCGGCTTCGGGTCGAGATACAGCGCGTTTTCTCCCTGGCCGTCCCCATCGGGCCCGTGGCATCCGATACAGTAGCGCCGGTAGATTTCTTTCCCCTTATTCGCGTGACCGGTCAGGCTGCCGATGTGGCTCTCCTGCGCGAATGCGCCCGCGGCTGCCATCAAGAAGCCGGCGGCAAGAACAAGAGCATAGACCCCGGCGGCTGAACAAGTGGTCCGAACAGACAAAGTTCGAACTGCGACCAATCGCAGCCCGGCCGCCGGAGCACAATTTTGTGGTTTCTTGTCCACCCCGAAACTCCGCGCCTGAATCCTGAACGGAGGAGCGCTCAACCCAATTTACTGCGTGGGAAAAAATCGGCAAGAAGGGGCCTGGCGAAGGTTTCCAGGCCAGCATGGAGGGCGGCAGCTGTGGTTTCTTTGATAAATCGTGCCTCGGGAGTTACTGGCCCGATTCGGAACAGGGCCCCAAACCCGGAGACGGCCTTTTGCGCTTAGTCCAGCCAATCGTAGGACTTCGCGACCGCGCGCCGCCACATTCTGGAGAGCTCCGCACGTTTCTCGGCGAGCATCCCGGGCTTCCATTCGGAGTCGACAGCCCAATTGGCGCGCAACTCGTCAATATCGCGGAAATATCCGGCCGCAAGTCCCGCGGCATAGGCCGCACCCAGTGCGGTCGTCTCCTTGACGGCGGGCCGCACAACCGGCCGCCTGAGAATGTCCGCCTGAAATTGCATCAGCAGATCGTTTTCCACCATGCCGCCATCCACGCGAAGCACGTCGAGGTTAATCAGCGAATCCTTCTCCATGGCTTCGAGAACTTCGAGCGTTTGGAAGGCGGTAGCTTCAAGCGCGGCCCGAGCGATGTGGCCTTTGTTTGCGTAGCGGGTCAGCCCGGCGATCACGCCTCGAGCGTTGCTTTTCCAATGGGGCGCGTAGAGTCCCGAAAATGCGGGAACGAAATAAACGCCGCCGTTGTCGTTCACCGTTCGAGCCAGCGCTTCGACGCCGGAGCTTTTCTCGATGAGCCCGAGATTGTCGCGCAGCCACTGGACGAGCGCGCCGGCAATCGCCACGCTTCCTTCCAGTGCATACCGCGCGGGCTGCTTGCCGAGCTGGTAGGCGACAGTGGTAAGCAGTCCATGCCGCGATGGCACCGCGCGCTCACCTGTGTTCATCAGCAGGAAGCAGCCGGTGCCGTAGGTATTCTTCGCCTGGCCCAGATCGAAGCAGGTTTGCCCGACGAGCGCAGCCTGCTGATCGCCGAGAATCCCAGCGATCGCTGCGCCCTGGAGCACTCCGGCCTTCACGTGGCCGTAGACGTGGCTGCTGGGGCGAATCGCCGGTAGGATGGCTTCCGGAATTTCGAAGGCAGCCAAAACTTCAGGGTCCCACGCCAGCTTCTCGAGATTCATCAACTGCGTGCGGCTGGCATTGGTCACGTCCGTGGCGTGACAGCCGCCATTGGCTCCGCCGGTCAAGTGCCAGAGAAGAAAGGTGTCCATGGTTCCGAATGCCAACGCGCCGGATTCCGCCAGATCGCGCGCGCCGGCAACGTGCTTCAGAATCCAGCGAATCTTAAGAGCGCTAAAATAGGTCGAGAGCGGCAATCCGGTCTGCACGCGAAAACGGTCCTGGCCGCCGGTGCGAGCGAAATCCTCCACTTCGTCCGCGACGCGCATGTCTTGCCAGACAATGGCGTTGGTGAGCGGCGCGCCGGTGCGGCGATTCCAAAGGACGGTGGTTTCGCGCTGGTTGGTGATGCCAATGGCCGCGAGATCGCCGGCTGAGAGCGAGCGC
>DASPVY010000004.1:0-6836 GCA_035622115.1 Candidatus Acidiferrales bacterium | reverse complement strand
CGCGCGAGTCTGAGCCGGGTGCCGCGTAGTGTCGCGGTTCATTAACAGGTACTCCCTGTACGAAAGGACAGCTGTGAACCGGAAGCCACACTCGCGGCTTGACTTGCTTGTTGGGCGTCGCTATCGTCGATTGCAGGTGCTTGCGGAAGCCCTTCCGGTGCCGAAAATTGTCTGCCCGAAGAGAAGCGAGATTGTCACGGAGCCGCAATTCCGGGAGTTGTCGCAGCATGAGAATTCCGTGCTGCGGACGTGGATTTCGCGTCGCCGGGGCGATGGTGATGGAATACACGGCGAACGCGAATCCGAAGACCTCTACGGGCGGTGCGTCTGCCTTGGTTGATGGAATGAGGGTGCGGATTTGAGCCAGCGCGCGTGGACCCAGAAACTCTGGCTGGCAGTCGGCGGCTTGTCTGTAGTGCTGCTGGCGGCGGCGATCTTTACGCTGGGGTCGCTGAATGCACCAGTCCATCCGCAGCAAAGCGATACCCTCGCGCTGCTTTATGCGCTCTCCGCGTTCATGTTTCTGGCATTTCTCGTGTTCAGCCTCATCCTCATACGCAGCCTGGTGCGGCTGGGCGCGGACCGAAGAGCAGGCCAGCTGGGCTCGCGGTTCAAAACCAAGATGGTTTTTGGCGCAATGGGAATTTCGCTCCTCCCGATCGTGTTTTTGTTCCTGTTCAGCTATTCGCTGGTAAATCGCACGCTCAATCTCTGGTTTCCGAAGCCGCTTGAAATCGCGAACACAGAGAGCCAGCGGCTATTCGACGAGGTCGTGCGCGAATTCAGCGAGCGCATGAACGATCGCGCGGGGCGCTCGGTGGCTCAACTCCAGGACACAGACGCGAACGGTATTCTGGAGCAATCCGGCTCCGGGCCGGCGAGCAAATTGGATGCCGTGTGGATCATCGATCCGCACCAGCAAATCACGCAGGTTGCGCCGGCGAATCTGGGCCCGGACCATTTGCGCAAGGCGCGACTCCTGCCTTCCGGCGCTGAAATCTGGCAGACGGATGCCGATACTTACATCATCGGCTCGGCGCCATTCCCCGGCGGCACGCTCTACGTCGGGCGCAAGCTTCGCCCGGACTTTCTGGCGCAATTCAACTCCATCGAGGCGGAGACTCGAACCTACCAGCAGCAGAGGCAGGACATACGTCTCTACAAGAATCAAATTCTGCTCGCGCTGGCGCTGATTACAGTGCTGCTTCTTTTCTCAACCACGTGGGCGGCGCTCTTTCTTTCCAAGCAAGTGACCGTCCCGATTCAGGCGCTCGCCGAAGCGACGCAGGAAATCAGCCGCGGCAATTTCGATCACCGCGTGACGCTGCAGGCGCAGGACGAGCTGGGGACGCTGATCGGTTCGTTCAACGACATGGCCGCACAGCTCGACGAAGGCCGCCGGCAAATCAACGAATTCACGCGGAATATACAACAGGCGTTCGAGGAACGAGAGCGGCGCCGCAAGCTGATGGAAGCCATCCTGGAGAATATTCCGACGGGCGTGCTGTCGCTCGATGCCAGCGGGAAGATCTCGCGCGTCAATTCCGCGGTCGCGGCCATCTTCGGAGAAGCCGCGCTCAGCGCACAGTCCCTTTCCGATCTCTTCGGTGAGGAGGCCGCGCGGCTGGTGACGTCGTTAATGCGCCGCTCGCTGCGGATGGGCGCGGCGTCGCGCGAAATTGAAATTGCGACATCGGGACGCCTCGTACGCACGGCCGTCACGGTCAGCTCGCTTGGCCCGCGACGCTCGAATCCCGGATACGTCGTAGTGATTGACGACCTCACGGAGCTGCTGCGCGCTCAAAAAGCGGCAGCCTGGCAAGAAGTTGCGCAGCGCATCGCGCACGAAATCAAAAATCCGCTCACGCCAATCGTGCTCTCGGCCCAGCGTCTAAAGCGCTATCTCGAACGCTTTGGGCGATCGAGCGGACCGCCGCAGCGTCTGGAACTGGAATCGCTTGTCGCCGAATGCGCCGGATTGATCGAACGTGAAGTTCACACGCTCGAATCTCTGGTGGACGAATTCTCGCAATTTGCGCGCTTTCCTTCGGCGCGGCTGGCGCCCTCGGACCTGAACTCCATCGTGTCGAGCGCGCTGGGCCTCTTTAAGGGCCGGCTTGAGGGGTTGACGCTGCAAACCAATCTCGCTCCGCGACTGCCGGTTATCAAGGCTGACGCGGAGTTGCTGCGTCGTGTGATCGTCAATCTGGTGGACAACGCCGCTGAAGCGATGGAGGGTTCGACCGTGCGCCGCTTGCAAGTGGCCACTCGCGCCGGCGACGATGGCGACGCCGTCGAGCTCGAGATATCGGACACGGGTCACGGAATCTCGCCTGAGGACAAGGATCGCCTCTTTCTTCCGCACTTCTCGACCAAGGAGCGAGGAACGGGGCTGGGTCTCGCCATCGTGAGCCGCATCGTGGCCGAGCACAACGGATCGCTGCGCGTGGAGGACAACAACCCGGTGGGCGCGCGGTTCTTGCTTCGATTCCCCGCCGCGGACGCCGTCGCGCCCGCTGCCGATCGCGCGGGAACGGAAAGCGAATCGCTCGACGAAGCCGTGGATGCGCCAACAGGAATTCCCACCGACGCCCTGGATGATTGATCGTGCCACAGTCCATTCTCATCGTTGACGACGAACGCGGCATCCGCGAATCACTCGCCGCGCTGCTGCGGGAAGAAAGCTATGCGGTGGACGCCGTGTCGTCCGGTGAGGAATGCCTCGAGACGCTCGCGGACCGTACGTTTGATCTTGTGCTCCTCGACGTCTGGTTGCCGAAAATGGACGGGCTGCAAACACTCGAGAAGATCAGCGAGCTGGAGCTTCCGCCGATGGTCGTGATGGTCTCCGGCCACGGAAACATCGAAACCGCGGTGCGCGCGACCAAGCTCGGCGCGTTTGATTTTCTGGAGAAGCCGCTTTCACTGGACAAAACCGTTCTCGTCGTCAAGAACGCGCTGGACTATCTTCGACTGGAATCTGAAAACCGGCGGCTGCGGGCTGAGCTCGAACAGCGATTTCAAATTCTCGGCAGCAGCGTGCCGATGAAGGCGCTGCGACAGCAGATCGCCCTGACGGCGCCGACGAATGGGCGGGTCTTGATTTACGGCGAGAGCGGCACGGGAAAAGAGCTCGTGGCTCGCGCCCTGCATGCGCATAGCCCGCGTGCTTCCCATCCGTTTGTCGAAGTGAACTGCGCCGCGATACCTGAAGAATTGATCGAGTCCGAGCTCTTCGGCCACCGGAAGGGCAGCTTCACGGGAGCCAGCGAAGACAAGCTCGGCAAGTTTCAAAAAGCGGACGGGGGCACGCTGTTTCTCGATGAAGTCGGCGACATGAGCTTGAAAACGCAATCGAAAGTTCTTCGCGCCCTTGAGGAACAGCGGGTTGAACCGCTCGGTTCGAATCAGTCCGTTGATGTGGATGTGCGCGTGATCGCCGCGACCAACAAAAAACTCGAGGAAGAAATCGCGCGTAACGCATTCCGCGAGGATTTGTTTTACCGCCTGAACGTGATTCCCTTCACCGTTCCGGCGCTGCGCGAGCGCACCGGCGATATTCCTATTCTCGCCGCGCATTTTCTCGATGAATTCTGCCGGTCGTACGGCAAGAAGCCGAAAGAACTGTCCGCAGCGGCGATGGAAGTTTTGCTTCAATATCCATGGCCGGGAAATGTTCGCGAGCTGAAGAACCTGATCGAGCGGTTGGTGATTATGAGCCCTGCCATTCGCATTGAGCCACACCATCTGCCACCCGAAGTGTTTCGCGGAGTTCCCAGCAGCCCGCAGCGCCCTTACAACAGCCTCCACGAAGCGCGCTCGGCCTATGAACGCGAATTTGTTCTCCGGAAACTCGAGGAAAATCGCTGGAATATGACGCGAGCGGCAGCCGCGCTCGGCCTCGAACGCAGCCACCTCTATCGCAAGATGAAGTCGCTGGGAATCGCAGGTGTGCAGCCGGAACGCGCCGAACGATCGAATTAACTTCGATGTCGCGCCGCATCCGCGGCGCCAATTTCACTCCGGCTCTTCAGGCTCGCTCAATCCTTCCAGCTGGCGCCGCCAATCGAGCTGGCGGACCAACGGGCCGCGCTGTCGCCAATTCGGCTGCACTTTCACAAACAGCTCCAGGAAAATCTTGATCCCCAGCAATTCCTCGAGTTCGCGGCGCGCTTCGCTGCCGATTTTCTTCATCGTTTCGCCGCCCTTGCCGATCAGAATGCCCTTTTGCCCGTCCTTCTCCACATAAATCGTTGCGCGAATCCGCAGAAGCTTTTCCGTTTCCTCGAAACTATCGACGATCACCGCTATGGAATGCGGCACTTCTTCGCGCGTCGCCGCGATGGCTTTTTCGCGAATGTATTCCGCCGCGAGGAATCGCTCGGGCTGGTCGGTAAATTGGTCTTCGGGAAAATATGGCGGGTGTTCCGGCAAATACGAAATCCAGCTCTTCACGAGATCGTCGAGCCCGTCGCCAGTCAGCGCGGAGACGGGAAAGATTTCATCGAATTTCACTTCGCGTTGGTAACGGTCAATCAACGGCAAGAGGTCCGGTTTCGCGACGCGGTCGATTTTGTTCAGCAGGAGAAACTTCGTCCCGTGAAATTGCCGAACCCAGTCGAGGGCCACGCGATCGCCTGCGCCGAAGGCCGCGGTCGCATCAACGATCAGCGAAAGAATCTGGATCCCCTCCACGGCTTGGCGAACTTCGTCCATCATCTGGCGGCTGAGTGCGTTCGACGCGTGGTGAAGGCCAGGCGTATCGATCAGTATGATCTGCGCATCTTCGCGGTTCACGATTCCCTGAATGCGATTGCGAGTCGTCTGCGGCCGCGGCGATACGATCGCGATCTTTTTCCCGACGAGTGCATTTACGAGCGTGGACTTCCCCGCGTTCGGACGGCCTATGATCGCGACGAATCCCGAGCGGAAACTCATATTGTCGTACTTTCAATTCTGGTTGAGGAGCGCGGGAAGTGCTCTATTGCGTCCGCGACTGCGCCGCGCTACTGGCGCGCCGCGCCCGCAGCCGCAAAACTTTCCGCTGGTTGGCTTCCAAAATCTCAAACTGCAAACCGTCATAATCTATCTTCTCGCCGATTGCAGGAACATGACCCGCGACGCTATTCAGGAGTCCCGCCAGCGTCGCCGCTCCGGCATTATCCGAATCTTCTGCAACGTCGTCGCCAAACAGTTCCTTTAGCTTTTCGATGGGCACGCTGCCACGCAGGACGAGGCTGCCGGAAGCCTCGCGCACAACGTCCGGCGCGGGTGACCGATCTTCTTCACCGATTTCACCGACGATCTCCTCGACCAGATCTTCAACCGTCACGATGCCCGCAACCATCCCGTACTCATCGATCACGACGGCCATCTGCTGGCTTTTCCGCTGCATTTCCTTCAGCAGCTCGGAACCAGGTTTGGTCTCCGGCACGAAGAGCGCCGGCCGCGTGATTTCTCTCACAGTTCGCCGCGAAGCTTCGCTGTCCGGCGTCGTCAAAATGTCACGCGAGACGACGATTCCAGCGATGTCGTCGAGGTTTTTTTCGTAGACCGGAATCCGCGAGAATTTTTTCTCGATGATCAGGCGCCGCAAGTCCTCGAGTGTCGCCGAAGCCGGAATCGCGACGACATCGGGCCGCGGCGTCATGACATCGCGCACCCGCTTGTCGCTGAACTCGACGACCTGCTCGATCAAGCGCGCTTCGTCGTGCTCGAGAATGCCCTCTTCGGTCGCGGCTTCAACCAGCGCTTCAATCGCCTGCTGCTCAGCTTCGGGCTCCGATTCATCCGGCTCGTCGGCGACGCGCAGAAATGAAATCAGCAGCGCAACGGTGGCCTGGATCGGCCAGATCAAAAACACGAAGAATCGAACAATCGGAACAAATGGCGCGATCCATCGGCCCGATGCTCGCGAAATCAGAATCGATGGAATCAAATGCATCGCGACCGCAACTTCGATGGACAGAAAAAGCACCATCTCGACGGCGGCTTCCCATCTTCCCGGAACGAAAAACACGACGCCCCGGGCGGTTTCGACGGCCACGGCGACCAGCCACAGACGAGCGAGCATGCTGAACGCCAGGTTTGCCCGCGCGCGATCAAGATGCAATCGCGGCTCGACCTCCGCTTCAAATTGTTCGATGTGCTCGCGAATGCGCCTTGTGGGCGCCCGGCCCATCTCGCGATACACCCGATCGAGATAGGCAAAAACGACCAGACCGAGCGCCAGCCCCAGAACCCCGAGCGTGTGGAGAAATATTTCCATCGGTCAGTTCAATCCGAGCTTTGCGCGCAAGCGATTTTCGACTCGCGACATTTCGCCACCGTCCGTTTCATGATCATAGCCCAAGAGGTGCAAGACGCCGTGAAGGATGAGAATTCTAAGCTCATCCGGCAGCGTTCGGCCAAATCGCCGCGCGTTGCGTTTGGCCATCACCGGCGAAATTGCAATGTCGCCCAGATAATCGCGATCTGGGACAGCCGATTTCCGGCGGCCAACTCGCACTGGAAGCCCTCGCCGCGCGTGTCCGTTCGCGCTCGCGGGAAATGAAAGCACATCCGTCGAGCCGCGCTTCCGGCGATAGGAGCGGTTCCACCGCGCCATTTGAGCGTCGTCCACAAACCAGATCGAGGCAGCCCCGTCCGCCAGGCCAAGTAATTTTCGCACGCGCGCAAAGTATCGCTCCAGAGGCGGTAGAACGATGCGAACGCGCCGCTGATGGTTCTCCATCATTGCGAATGCGCCTATTGCTGGGGAGCTCGAGAAGCGGCGGCTCGCGGAGCGCCGTTGCCAGGTTTCTTGGTTGCCGAGTTCGGCTGGGACGCCGCGCGCT
>DASPVY010000003.1:0-3262 GCA_035622115.1 Candidatus Acidiferrales bacterium | reverse complement strand
AGCGTTCATGTTTTCGTCCACGTTCATCTTCATGACTTTGAGCTTCCCGGCGTTCTCGCGTGCGATTTCCTCCACTGTCGGCGCCAGCATGTGGCACGGCCGGCACCATTCCGCCCAGAAATCCACCATCACCGGCTGGGTTTTGCTGGCGTCGATCACTTCCGCTTGAAAATTCGCATCGCTCACTGCTTGAACGTTATCTGACATGTTCTTCCTTTTGGCCTCGAACCGTTCGCATTCACGCCCCTTCGGTCCGCGCGTGTCAATTAGATGAAACCAGAGCCTTCGGGATTCTCAAGGATCTAGCTGCTTCGTAAACATCAACATACGCTGCTGCCGACGACTTCCATGAAAAATCTTTGGCCATGCCGTTGACTTGCAGTTTTCTCCACGCCTTGGCGTCCTTGTAAACGCTCAGCGCCTCCCGGACGCAGGCCAGAAGTGCATTTCCTTTGTACGGGGTGAACTTGAAGCCTGTCCCCACGCCGGTCACCGCATTGTAGTGCACAATCGTATCGTCCAGACCGCCAGTCGCGCGCACGATTGGAACTGTGCCGTATCGCAGGCTGTAAATCTGGTTCAGGCCACAGGGCTCGTATCGTGAAGGCATCAGGAACATATCGGCGCCGGCCTCAATTTTGTGCGCCAGCATATTGTCATACGCCACTTTCACCGCCGCCTTTGTCGGAAACCTTTCCGCCAGCAGCCGGAATAGCCGCTCGTATTCCGGCTTGCCCGTGCCAAGCACCACCAGCGCCAAATCTTCCTTCATCAACTCTCCGGCTACCTCAGCGATCAGATCGAAGCCCTTTTGCTCGTCGAATCGCGAAACGATTCCAATCACCGGCCGTTCCGGATTTGCCGCAGGCAGCTTGAATATTTCCAGTAGATCCTTCTTGCAGACTTTCTTTCCGTCCATTTTTTGCGCCGAATAATTCTGTGCGATCAGTTTGTCCGTCTCGGGATTCCACACCGAATAATCCACGCCGTTCAGAATCCCCGTCAGCCGGTCTGCGCGATGCCGGAGCACTCCCTCCAACCCGAAGCCGTACTCTGGAGTTTGAATCTCTTGCGCGTATGTCCGGCTGACAGTCGTGATCTCGTCGCAATAATTTATGCCGCCCTTCAAGAAACTCACTCTGCCGTAATACTCGAGTCCGTCAATTTGAAACAGCGACGCCGGAATTCCCGTTCGTTCCAGAACGCTGCGCGGAAACAAGCCCGGATAGCCGATGTTGTGGATCGTCAAAACCACCGGAAGCTCCCGCAAGAGCGGATCGTGCGCGTACACCGACCGCAGAAAAACCGGCACGAGCGACGTTTGCCAGTCATGGCAATGAATCACGTCCGGCATCCACACCTGCTTCGCGAATTCAATCGCCGCCCGGCTGAATTCCGCGAATCGTTCGGCGTTGTCCGGATAATCGCTGCCCTTGATGCCGTAGAGCTGCTCGCGATCGAAATACTCCCGATCGTCTACGAAAAAATACTTCACCTCTTTCACCGGTACGCCTTCCACAATCGCCGGAAACCGCATCTCGTCGCCGAGCGGCACGGATAGGCTGGGAACGATCGGAGGAAGCGCCTTGGTGTTCGGATATCGAGGAAGAAGAACCGTGAGTTCGTTGCCCATAGCCGCCAGCGCCTGTGGGAGGGCGCCCACAACGTCCGCCAGCCCACCTGTCTTCGAGTACGGCAAGCCTTCCGACGCAACGAAGAGAATTTTCATCCGCTCTCCGGGAGCCGAAAAACGGTACTGAATCGTTCTTCATTCGTCAAGAAAAACCGCCGCCTTGCTTCTGCGATCTTGCTACACTCGACCCGCGTATGACCCGCCAGAAGCTCGGTCAGCACTTCCTCGCGAATCCCGGATGGCGAAACAAAATCTTCGATACGCTCGACGTCACTGCAGCCGACACCTGGGTCGAAATCGGCGCAGGCCATGGCGAAATGACCGAGCCCCTGGCCCGCTCCGCTGCCCGCGTCCTGGCGATTGAAACCGACGCGTCGCTCGCCGCGAGCCTGCGAACGAAAACCGCCTCGTGGGGCAATGTGGAAATTCTCGAAGCCGACGTCCTCCGCGTCGATTTCGCCAGGCTGCCCGGCGGAAAATTCCGCGTCTACGGGAACTTGCCTTACTACATCACTTCGCCGATTCTGCGGCGCTTGTTCGACGCGGCCGGCCGCATTGCCTCGATACACATCGTAATTCAGCACGAAGTCGCCGCCCGCATCGCCGCGCGTCCTGCCCGCCGCGACTATGGCTATCTCTCGGTTCTCTGTCAGTTCTTCGCCACGCCCAAAATCATTTTCAAGATTCCTCCCGGCGCGTTTCGTCCGCCGCCGTGCGTCACTTCCGCTCTCGTCCAGATGACTCTGCCCGGCGAAGGCGCTTCGCTTCGCGTTGCCGATCCCGCGCGCTTTATGGATTTTGTCTCCCGCTGCTTCGGTCAGAAACGAAAAACTCTTTGGAATAATCTTCGCGGTCTGGTCCCCGAGGAAAAGTTTCGCACGGCCCTCCGTTCTTGCAACCTTCGTTCCGACTCCCGCGCCGAGCAGCTCAGCCTGACTCAATTTGCCGCCCTCTTTCGCGCCATCTCCGCCGATTAGTCTCCCGCTGTCCCGCAATTTTCCCTGGGTCCTCCCGCGTCCCTCGGCCGTGCCGTCGCGTTTTATGGGGTTGTGGGGTCCGTCGTCATGTTTCGTATCTGTCTTCGGCGTGTCGCCTTTGTCCGCATCGATTTGCGCCGTCGCGTTTGTTAAGACGGACCATTTTCGGTTTTGCCCGTGGCGTTTTTCGCCACGGGTCTCTCACTTCCGCTCTGCCTCTTCATGGGGTTGCTTTTTCCGGCTCGCCCCTGCGGCCGGAACTCTTCTAATCTTCCGGCTCCAGATTCTCAATCACTGCCCTCAGCCGGTCCGGAAAATCCGTCATGATCCCGTCTACGCCCGTGGCTGCGATCCACCGCATCTGATCGGGTTGGTTGATCGTCCACGTCGCAATTTGCATCTCCGAGAGATGCGCCTCGTTCACCAGGTTCACGGTGACGATATCGCCCCGCGGGCAGATCTGCCGCGCCCCGCATCCCACCGCCGTCTTCACCAGTCCCGGCCGCAGTTCGTCGATCAGCAGGCCGGTCATGATCGTCGAATCGTGCCTGCGCAGGCTCTCCAGTGTCCCCGGGTCAAAAGACAGGACGATCGCGCGCGCCACCTCGCCCGAGTCCCGCAGCGCCGCCGCCAGCGCGTGATGCATTCCCCA
>DASPVY010000002.1:0-16814 GCA_035622115.1 Candidatus Acidiferrales bacterium | reverse complement strand
GTCTTTGGCAGAATGGATTCGTTCAGTCGAGTCCAATTGTGTAGCGTCTCCAGGCGATGGCACTTCTCTGAGAAATTCCTGTGGAAGTAAGCGAGATCGCCGGGTGATTGCACGGCGATGACGTCCGCAGTGTCGTACTGCTTGATCGCCTGCCTGCGAAACAGTTTGTATACGAATCCGCGATTCAGAACGCCGGCATCGGCGGCCCACTCGGGGAAAATATCGCGAAGAATCAGATACGTCCGGCATCGCCATAACGTTTTTAAACGCCGGACGAGTGCTCCCCAGAAAATTGACGGAGAATAAAAGATGATCAAGTCCGCGGGATGATTCAACAGATAGCGCCGCGCCCGGCGCCACACGAGCAACGAAAGGCGCATCTCCGTTATTGCGCGTGCCACATGACCGGCCCCTTTGATCCGTGGCGTTCTTACCCGAATCACACGCACTCCTTCTTCCATGGAAAAGTCGATTGCCGGCGAAATCTCGTGGGACGTCGTCAGCACAGTGACTTCGCTTGCGTATCTCAGCAATTCGACGCTCAAGTCGTGCATTTGCTTGGCACCGGACTTATAGCTGGGCAAGTAGCAATCAACCAGCACGAGTATTCGCGTGTATTTCATTGAGCGACTAGAACGAGTGACGCATCATCGGGCGGCGCGATTTCCTGGTCTCCGCGCGGGCTGCGCGCGTCAAATGGCTCGGGGCTGAGCCCCGGCCGCGAGGCGGGATCAATCCATAGGCCTCATTTACGAACGGGTAGGCGCCCAGCATCTCGAACTTGCGCGAACGCAAGAAATAGCCGGAATGAATCTTCTCGAGAATGTCGGAAAAGATTCGCTCGCTTGGGCTCCCGCCCAGGGGGTTGAGCACGGCGCGGTCCCAGGTCCGGGGCAAGTCAAGCGCCTGGAGCGCTGACTTTTCGAGATCATCTTCCGCCAGCAACGATGCGCCCGCCGCGAGAGTTTCGGGACGTTCAGTCGAGCGCCGCGCAACCAGGCAGGGCACGCCGAGCACCAAAGCCTCCTCCTGAACAGTTCCGCTGTCGGTGATGATCAAGGCCGCATTTTTCTCCAAATTCAGGAACTCGAGGAATCCCAACGGCTCGGTGCAATTCAGGTTCAGCTCGTCGAGCAGTCCGCGGAGATTGAATTTGTGGATGCTGGACCGAAGGCGCGGCATCACTGGAAACACAACGGGTAAAGTTCGAGCCAGTTTGCTCAATTCCCGAAGCTTGGTAGTCAGGATTTTGCGGTTCTCCAGATGTTCTTCGCGGTGGAGGGTGCAAAGCGCATACGATTTCGCAACGACTCCGAGTTTCTTCAAGATCGGATTACGTGCCGCCGCAGGAAGGAAATTGCGGATGGCGTCGACGATGAGATTGCCGACGACGACGGTGCGAAATTCCGGGATACCTTCAGCGAGCAGGATTTGCTTGTAGCGGTCGAGATAGCAATAAATAACGTCGGAAAGATGATCGACAATGATCCGGTTTTTCTCTTCCGGCATGCGCCAATCGTAACTGCGCCCGCCTCCCTCGATGTGAATGACCGGCACGCCGTATTTGGCGACGACCAGAGAGGTCAAGACCGTGTTGGTATCGCCGAGATACAGGACGGCATCCGGCCGGAATTTTTCAATCGTCGCCGCAGTTCGAATGAACAAGAGCGCAGCTTGCTCGACATGCGAACCCTTGTTTACTTTCTTCAGATCGCGGCCAACGCGGAGGTTCGAATCCGGCAAGCGCACGCCAAGTTGGCGATAAAAGATGCCCTCGAGTTGATAATCGAAATGCTGGCCGGAATGGACGAAGATGTGGCGATATCCGAACTTGCGCTGGCCGCGGTCCAGTAGAGCTAGTAATCGCTGCATCCGGATGATGTCGGGCCGTATGCCCAAGAACGTCAGCAACGTAAATTTCTTTTTAGACAATTGAGATTCAGGGGCGAAGGTCTGCGAGCATTCTGTCGAACGATGGAACATTCAAAGACGCGTTTAAAGCCTTCACCGAACTCAGGCAGCGGTTGAGGGACTGGCTCGCGTCGCGCGCGATCTGGCAACGAACGGCGTACTTGGCTTGGAACTGCCGCAGCATTTCGTATTTCGAAACTGGCGTGGAGAATACGTGAAAAACGCCGCGCTTGGGGAATCCGTTTCCGGCGGACATCAAGGTGTCGCAAAGCACGCCAAACTGTTGAGTGGTAATCCCGTTCCAATAGTGATTCGCGAAACCAACGATCGACTTCCCTTCCTGCTGCAAGAACCACTCGAGCAATCCTGTAAAGCCCGAGAGTTCACGGCCAAAAATCGAAGTGCGGATAGTCAGGCAGTCCAGCGGCTCGCCCAAGCTTTTTGAAAGGCCGTAGAGATCCACTGGCGATTTCGGCGAGTTTTCATCGTACGGGTAACCGGCTGCGCCGCTATAGACGCAGTCCGTGGTCACGTGAATCATCCGCTCGCCAAACGTGCGCGCCAAAATGTGCGGGAGCGCGCCATTCACGAAGAGCGTTAGAGCCGGGTCGCGCGACGTAAACGGAATGGTCACACCGATCGCGTTGATCACGCGATCGATCGGCCCGACCTGTTCGACAAAATCGGAATAGACGGGACCCGGCGCGCCTTTTTTCTCAGCGTATTCGCGATACAGCTCGGCAGCGTCAAAATGGAGGCATTGGTGGGCAGATGTCCCGCCATAAACGTCGTCGAGCAAACGAACTTTCTCGAGATCGCGAACGGCAAGAACAAGTTTGTAGCGGTCCTTCAGAACGCCATAGATCGCGCTCCCGAGCATTCCAGTCGCACCGAGTAGCAGCACGTGCTTCGGAGAGCCGGCGGTTCGCGGCCGTGGGCGCGGCGATTCAAAAGCGGACGGGATCCGCTCAGCTCCGGGATTGTTGGCGCTTCGCTTAGCGGTTTTCTGATTTCCAGACATCGGTTCCCCATTGATCGTATTTGAAGCGATAGTCATCCTTGACGGAGTCCTCGAGTGTTGCCGACGAAAAAAAAAGCAGCCTGGTTTTCGGCTCGAGCGCTCGAAATCCGTTCGCAAAGCCCGCGGGAATGTGCAGGATCCCGGGGCTTCGCGCGGAGAGAACAAATCGAAACGGTTTGGAGTTTGGATCCGGATGCGAAACATCCGCCAGCTCGACCGCGGCCACGATTGCCGACCCGGTCAGCGCAAACACGTACTTTTCCTCGCGGCGGTGTCCGTGAAACGCGCGAACGACGCTGGTGGAAAAATTCTCGACAACATAAAAGCGGCGGACATTCGCGAAGTTGAATCCCTGAACGAAGGTGAGCTGCCCGCGGTCATCGACCGACAGCCCGCCGGGGAGCAGGCAGGGAACGCTATGCGAATTGGCCATGCGCCTTCAGATTTTCGACATGCCGGACGTTGAAATACACTTCGTTCTCGGTCTGCTTGACGCGGCCCAGCGACACCAGTTCGGCAATTTCGCGAACACCATCTTCGACAGTCCACAACGTGTGTGGGTTGTAAAGGGAATCGCGCAGCGCTTTTCGCGTGCTGACGTGATAGTTGCGCTGGTCTTGAAACTTTTCCTCGGTGTAGCGGATTCCACAGCCAGTCAAGCGCGCGACCATCTCGGCCAAGTCGCGGATTTGCAGATTATCCGACGCCAGGTTGTAGATTCCGCGCACCGGCCGTTCAAGATTCCCCACAATCGCCTGTGCGATATCTTTCACATGAATGAGCGGACGCCACTGGGTGCCGCCAAAAACCGACAGTTCCCTTTTGCTGATCGCATTGGCCGTCATGTAATTCACCACCAGATCCATTCGCGGCCGGGAGTGCGTGTCGGAAACGCCGAAGGCCGTTCCCAGCCGGAGGACCAGGCTATGTTCTTCGCTCAATGCGCTTTCCGCTCTCAGCTTGGTCTGCGCGTAGAGCGAAAGCGGAGCCACGGGCGATTGCTCGTCCACTTCAGCATCATGCTGCCCATAGACGGAGCACGTCGAAGTGAAAATGATGCGTCCGGAGAAATTGGCAGCCAGCCATTCGACGGAATTCTGATTGACTTCAACAGTCAGCTCCGGATTCACCTGGCAAGCGCCGTCGCCAACGATCGCCGCGAGCCAAATTACATGAGAACTTTGATCGAGCAGCGGCTTGAGCTTCGAACTGTCGCGGACATCTCCCCGAACGAAATCGACTTTCTTCAAGTAGTGCGGCTCGTAAACCAGGCTGTCGTAGACGGTGAAAGGAATTTTCTCGGCCGCGAGCAACTCGCTCACGGCCCCGCCGACATAGCCTGCTCCACCAACGACAAGCACTTTGGTCATTGAGCGTCTCCCAGGCGAGTTACGAGGCGTGAGGCTAAGCTCGTGCTCGACTCGCGGTTTCTGCCGCCTTGCGGGTTTCTCCTGCGTTCGGATGGATTGGGCACGCGCCTTCATCCGAACGCGCAGCGAGCGCAGTGCGAAATAGTTCTGCGGTGCAATCGTTTGCATACGTCGAGCGGCACCAACGCTCGGCATACTGCTGGGCCGCTTGCGAATGAATCTGGTAAGTCTCCTGGTCCATCCGCACACAGTTCTGCAAAGTTTGGCGCCAAAGCGGCCGGTCTTCGAGCGGAATGCACCATCCTGCGGAATTCTCCGAAACTTCGCGCCACGGCGTGCGATCGCTCAATACCGGCGGACATCCCGCAGTGAGCGCCTCAAGAATCGCGTGTCCAAAATTTTCACCCTGCGTCGCCAGCAGAAAAAAGTGGTAGCGAGCGGCTACGCCGACCGCCTCGCCGCCCGGAATGACGCCGCGGTATCGAACCAGAATGTTCTTGGGCAAGGACGCGATGCATTTCTGGCACTGGCGCCAGTGGCGCGCGTCCTCGAACGGACCGTAGATATCCAGCTCGACGCAGCCATCCACCCCGCGGAGGGCATCGAGCGCGAAGGGCAGATTTTTCATCGGGGTTATCCGCGAGAAAAAAATAAATCGCGCGTGGCCTGGCGATTTTTCGGGCCTTGCGATACCGGCGCGCGTCGCGCGACGCGTCGCGTTCGACAAATCCGGCGCGACAATCACGCGGCCGCCCGCTCCGGGGCCTGCGCCCAGCACCCGTTCGATTTGTCCACGCTCGATTTCTGAGCTTGCTTGCCAGATCACCTCAGCGCATAAACCCGAAACGACGGCCAGCCGGCGATAGCACCATTTCCGCAGCCGCTTGATCCCGAGCGCACCCGGCGAAAACTCTCCGCGTGGCGCGAGCACGACCGGAAATCGAGGCACGAGCCGCAACGCGCTAAGCAAGAGAATCCGAACCGAGAGGACGGAGAAAAAACTGTTCAGGTAAACGACCGCCGGCGAAATTTCGAGAATTCGTCGACGCAAATGACCCAGCGACAAATCGGCGGTGTAAAACACTTGTGCTTTTCCGACGCGCGTCCACGCGTCGCGCTCGACGCCACGATAGGCAGTTTGGTCGCCCGCATCACGGTCGCGGGTGAGCAAGAAGAAATCGAATTCATCGCCGTGAGATTCAATCGTCCGCGCCAGAGAGTGGATCGGTCCGCCCGCTTTCGAGCCCGGCAGGTAGTAATCGCACAGAACGAAAATCTTCGAGCGGCTCATGAATGCGCGAAGTGATGCCAGCAAGCCCGGCCAGTAGCGGCCAACCGGGCGGAATAATTTGGCAGATTGGCGAGCCGCCAGATCAGCACACGAACTCGATCGGAAATCGATGGGCGGAGACGGTCCTCGTCGATGTGCGCAAGTTTTTCGGTGCGAACTGCGCCGCTATCTCGCGCGCTGAGCTGTCCCGGATGGAGGCGAAACGCGCCAACCGATGGCGCACTCAGGCGCCGAGCCGGCGATCCAGAAAGCACGGCGCGAGAAAAGAAGACGAGGTCGGCGACGTGGCGATAGCGATCATCGAAGCCGCCCAGATTTTGAAACAGGCTTCTTCGAAAAATGGCGCAGGGCTGTGCGAATCCGAAAACGCCGCGGCGGAACATTGCCGGGAGCTGGCTCGGCGCGGCGGCGCGCCAGGTGAAAAGGAAACGTCCTTCGAGATCCATGTAATCGCAATGGCCGTAAACCAGGGACGCGCCGGCGGCGTCGCCCAATTGCAGCAGACGGGCGTAGGAATGTGGATAGGCGACATCATCAGAATTGAGAAAGGTCATCCATTCCGTGTCGAGATTCTTCAGGCCTTCATTCACCGCGCGATAGAGCGAGCCGGGCGGCGCGTAGACCGACCGGACGCCCCACTTCCGGCAAATCCAAAGCGTGCCGTCGGTCGAGCCACTGTCGGCAACAACCACGCGCAGGGCGCAATTTCGCTGATTCAAGAGCGAGCAAAGCGTCCAATCGAGCGTTGCGGCGCTATTGAGCGTCGGCACAACGACGCCGAGCGTTGCCGCCGAGGGCTCAAATTTTGTCGCGATTGTTGCGAGATTCACGATTGCACGTCTGAATTGAGTTACAACTGGCCGCCGAGAATCGCGGGACGCATCGCGCCGGCCATCTTTGCTGTTGCGGACCCGGCGGGAACGCCTGCGAGCCACGTGGCAGCCAAGCCAATCGCTAGAAAGATCGACGGCGCAGCGGAAAGCGGTGATCCCTGGACAAAATAGACGGCGGTCATGATCCAGAACACCACGCGTGCGAGCTGCCACTCCGCGGCGCGTTCGCGCCTAAACGCGCTCAAATTTCGCAGCGCGCGGCCCGAAGCTGCGAGAAAAACGGCCAGGAGCGAGAGACCTACAAGCCCGGCATCACAGAGTTCCCGCAGGAGTCCCATGTGCGGAACAGTGTTTATCCCTGCGCCTTCAGCGTCGACCCATTGAAAAACGTCCGCGGACGGTAAATAGTCGGTGGAGGCCAGCCCCGACATCCCAGGTCCCGCTCCGCTGAGCAGCATCGCGGGACGCGAGGCGAGGAACACGAACGCGGCGGCATCGAAAATGTCGAGGTGAAGCGCCAGCTCCTCGAGTTTGGTTTGCGGCGCGGTTCCCGTTTTTTCAGCTGCGAGCCTCAAGCCAACGTTTTCAGACCAGCTGTCCGCAAAATCGTTCCGAGGCGCGAGGTAGGACCACGCACCCCAAAGAGCCAAGATCATTGCGCACACAACCATTACGGACTTGCGTGTCGCGGCATCGAGAACCAGCAGCGGAACCAGGCCTGCAGCCACCACGAATAGCCCGGAGGTCGAAACAGACACGAACAGCCCCAGCGCGTGGATACCCACGAGCGCCAGCCATTTCCAGGATCGTTGCCTGCCCCACAGCGCGAGACACACCAGCAATCCCTGGCCGGCGATGAGACCCAAGCCGCGCGGTTCGTAGTTCAAGCCGCGCATGCGATAGTCGAGCCCCAGCTCGGGGGTTCCGGTGAGTAGTGCGTACAAATCACAGCCGGTCGTCGATTGAGCGATTCCGCCAATCGCCGCAATCGTCGTTCCGCCAACGAACAAGGAAATGAAGCGCTGCGGCTGCCGCTTCTTCCACAAATATCGCGCCAGATAAACCGCCAGGCTGATGTCCGCAACCCGGCGAACGAAGTAAATCACCGCGCGGCCCTCAGCGGTCTGGGTGGGCAAACGATCGAGTCCTTCGGTCGGCCACGGCATCAGAAATCCAAAAACGATCCCGAGAATCCCCAGCCAAATGACGTACCACCACAGCGCACGTCCCGCGCGGCTCACTCGCATCGCCGAGAGCGCGGTAAAAGAGGACGGCAACACCATGAGCCCAGCCACGCGAGTGGACGGCAAGTTGACGAGTACGTGGGCGCCAAGCACATCAATCGCCGCCGTCAGACAGATCCAGCGCACCAGCAAGTCGTCGCGGCGCTTCCACAACAGCCACGCCGGGACTCCCGCGACCACCATGAGGAGAAAAATTTGTTGCCCTTCGATCATGAATTGTTTCGTTGGCCCGGTTCAGCGGCCGCCGGATAAGTCGTTGAGCCTACATAGAAGAAAACATTCGAGAAGCGGCTCGCGCAGCCACCGTCGTAAGGCATGGGCTTGCCTTCCGAGACGACAAACGGTGTATAACCGCTGCGGCCCAGCCGGTTGACGATGTCCGTGACATTGCTTCCGAACGGACGCTGATTGGGCTCGAACAATCCCAAAAGTATCAGACGGGGCCGGCGCAAAGGATCGCTCAGCAGCCGGCGCGCGCCTTCAAGCACCAAGCTTTCTGCGCCCTCCACATCGATTTTCAAGACATCGACACGCGGCGCGCCAGTCGCGTCGAGGTAGGCATCCAGAGTGTCCATCGCGACCGGAAACGTGCTCGCGACGGCCCGCCGGCCCGTATTGCGCAAGGAATTAAAGCCGCTGTCCGTGGCCCGCACGAACTGCACGCGGCCCCGTGAAGCGCCGATCACGACCGGATTGAGCGTGACGTTTTCGAGCCGATTGAGGCGCAGATTCAGTTGCAGCAGCGCGCCGCAGAAGGGATCCGGCTCGAACGCATGGACGCCGCCCGAACTCGCTGCTCGCGCCATCAGCGTCGTGTAACAACCGATGTTCGCGCCCACATCGAAGCAAACATCATCCGGCCGGATCGAGGGAATCAGAAAGTCCGTCTCGTCGGGCTCATAGTTTCCCAAGTACGCAATCAGCCGACCGACATCCTCGTTCGCCGGCACAACCAACTCGACACCGCGAATCGACACGTGCTTCAGAAACAGGCGTTCGCTCGGAGTATGAAAGTACGAGAGCCGCAGCGATACTTTTCCCACGAGCTTCTTCCACAAATGGACGGGCTTGCGGTTCCGAATGGCCTCGGGCTTCCAATCCGATTGCCGTTCGGGCGGCCGAGCCATTGCACGAGTGGCTGTCGCTTCGCTCAATCGGCTGGCTCCAACGCGGCAACCGGAAGCTTGGAATGCGGAAGGATTCGCGCGGCCTCAAAATAGCAAAGCGTGACCACCGCGCCATAGGCAATGCGCCCGAGTCCGGCGCCGACGAGGCCGAAATGCGGCAACAGGAGCACGGAGGCCACGATTGAGACGCATCCGGCCGCGATGTTGGCAGCGCACGCAAAGCGAATTTTGCCCAGACCCAAAAGCGTCATGTACGGAACCACAGTGATCGAAAGCCACCCATAGCCCACCGCCAGCACGGCGAGGAGCACGAACGATTGCTCGGCAAACTCGCGCCCGAGCCAGAACGTCAGGATTTCGCGTCCGCCTAGAATCAACGGTAGCGTCAGTGCCGCCGTGACCGCCCAATTCGTGGCCATCGCCCAGCGAAACATCCGCCCGAGCTTATGAGCTTCTCCGGCTTCCTGTCGCCGGCTGAACTGCGGAAAAAGGAACCCGAATGCCGCAGCGATGGTCAGGTGAACGATAGCGGCAAGCTGCGCACAGATGGAG
This sequence comes from Candidatus Acidiferrales bacterium, assembly GCA_035622115.1. Lineage (GTDB taxonomy): Bacteria > Acidobacteriota > Terriglobia > Acidiferrales > UBA7541 > Palsa-147. The sequence continues at coordinate 7,465 of DASPVY010000002.1, read as the reverse complement.
TAGCGTCCCGCCGCGGCTGCGCCCATCCACGCGCCAATGATCAGCTTGTCGGCCTGTCCGAACATCACCGCGGCTAGGCTCTGCAGCCAGGAATACACTCCGAAAGAGGAGATCTTGCGCCACAGCAGGCGGTCCAGATCCAGCCCGAAACTTACTTCCGGGAAGATTCCTGCAACGCGAACCGTGTAGGCGACGATGCCGGCGGCCACGCATGCCGCCGTGGCCGCGAGAATGGCGCACACCGAATGCCCGTGCGCCACCAGCGCAATGGCCGAGCCAACCGTGCAGGCTTTGACGCCGATCGACACTTGCGCGGCCGCGGCATACTCCTCGAATGCGCGCAGCGTGTTTGAGAGAATCGACTCGACCGAACGCAGCGCCAAAATCACTCCGCCGATCCGAACCGCTCGAACGTCTGACGCGAATGTCGCGGCACCAGCGGAAAAAACCCCGCGCGCGAGAACCGGAGCGGCGAACCACATCGCGCCCGCCGCCAACAGTCCCAGCGCCGTTCCCATCGCCAGGTTCACCCGGAAAGTGCGGTTCATGCCTTCGACGTCGTTCTTTCCGCGGCATTGAGAAATGAATTTGATCGTGGCATCGCCGAGTCCGAAATTGAATACGGAAAGGCTGCCGGTGAGCGCGAGGACCAGCATCCACACGCCAAATTGCTCAAAGCCCATTCTCGAGAGCAGAAATGGCGCGCCGAAGAGCATGAGCGCGGGCGTAGTGATTTGGTCCGCAACGCAGTACGCCGCATTTCTCGCGCCCGCACGGATTTCGGCGTGATGAACGAGTCGCGCCATGCGGCGCGTAATGGGAACGGAATTGAAATCCATTTTCATGGCCTGGTGCGGCTCACCCTCAAATCCCCAGGGGTCTTTTCGAGTCCAGTCAAGGTTCAGCCGATCGGCGCGTCGGGAGGCCGTCGAAACCGGCTCCAGACGCTGCGAAGCGGCGTTCGGGGGCCCGAATCGTTGCGCGTCCATTGCCGGAGGCGCGCGGATGTGGCCGACGCGACTTCGCGCGCAAACGCCTTTCGTTCGTCGCTCGGGTCGATGGTTTGCCAGTGCGCCTCGCCCAAAATCCAGGCCACCGAAAGCGCGAACGCTGCAAGCGTCCCCATGGAAATCAGGGCCAGGCGCGGCGGATAGGATCTCTTCTCGGGAACCGCCGCGGGATCGAGAACGCGAACGCTCGGGATTTCCTTGGCTTCCTGAACTTTCGCCAGTTCGTATTGTGCGGTCAGCAGCTCGAAGACGGTTTCCTGCGTCTTCATCTTGCGGTAGTAATCCGCGTAGCTCGCTCCGAGCAGCGGAAGCTTTCGAATCGATGGGTAGGGCAAATCGGCGTTCGCGGTTGCTTTCAGGCTCGACGCATTGGCGGATTTTGGCCCGGCGTCGTTGCCCTGCCCGCTCAGTTTGTCGAGATCTTTTCGCAGCTCCCCCACCCGCGCGCTCAATTCCCGGACACGCGCATTGTTGTCGGTATAAATCTGCCGCAGACCTTCGAGTTCCGACTGCGCCGCCATCCATTCCCCGGCCAGGCTCGCGGTCGCCTCGAGCATGGCCTTTCCCTGCTGCTCGATGTCCAGCGTGCTGTTCTGGCTCGAGAACTGCGCGAACTCCGCTTCCGCTTGCGACAACTCTTTCTTCACCGCCTCCAGCCGCACTTCCAGAAATTCCCGCTCGCGGCGCGCCGAAGAAGTGGACAGCCGCGCGGCCATCTCATTCAACGCGCTCACGTATGCGTTGGCTATGGCCGCCGCACGCACGGGGTTCCGATCGGTCAAACGAATGGTGATGATCCCGCTTTTCCGGTCTTCCACAACCGAAGTGTTGCGGCTCAAGGTGTCGCGCGCATCTTCCAGGAGGCGCGCGCGGTATGCGTCCTTCAGGTGGAATTGCTCGATCAAGCGATCTTGAATGCTGCGGCTCGCGAGCATCCCCACCAACAGCGCGCCCGGACTCTTGAACCCAAGCAGGTCGCCCGCCATCGTTCCGAGGCCGCCACCCTTTTCCCCCATCCCCGCCAGGAGCAACGCGTTGGAGGCTGACTGCGGATCGGGCGGCATCAACCGGGTCACCGCGGTGTAGCGCGCCGGAATCAGAAACGCGAAAGCGGTAGCCAGCGCGAATCCCGCTGCGGTCGCGCGGCTGAGCCTCCTGCGCCTGGCCCACAGCGTTCGCAGTTCCCCAAGTCCAACTGCTCGAGCCGGCCGCCGATCGAGTTCCTCGAGAATTTCGAGTGTTGAGGGCATTTCGCTGTCATCGCGGCGCCGGCTCGAGGCTGGCTGCGTCAATGTCCAATGAAATCGAGCGTTGAATCATTTCAATCGAGAGGACCACACGCAGATGGTCTTTCCACCTTTTCAGAATTCCCTCGCAGCCCGCCAGCGGGCCGGCGCTGATTTTCACCCGGCGCCCCGTTCTCAAGAACGGATGGGGCTCGGCGCGTACGCCTTCCGCGAGCGCGCGTTGCAACCGCTCGACTTCGCCATCTTCAAGGATGGCCGGAACGCCGCCAAAACTTACCAGCCGCACCACGCTTGGAATTTGCAGCACGCGCAGCCGCTCGGACCAGGCGACCTTCACGAAGACGTAGCCCGGAAACAACGGCAACTGCAGCCGCACGCGACGGTCGGTCCATTGCCGAACGGAATCGAACAATGGCAGGAAACTCTCGATGGCGTAGCGGCCCAGCTGGATCTCGACGCACTTTTCGTGGCGCGAACGGGTCTGCGCAACATCCCAGCGAAGTGACTGCTCGTTCGGCAGCCCTCGCCAGGGCGGCGATGGTCGAACGCCATTGTCGATTTGCTGGACTGCCAAATGCATGGATCGCGCTTTCTGCCTGGACGCAGCTTCGCCGTCTCGGCCCCACCGGCCGGAGCTGCTTAAGTCATAGCTCTTCAATTACTTCCAGACTCTTTCGGGCCCAACTCGCTCAATCACAGCACGAACAGCCGGGGAGCGCTCGATTCGTCATCGCCGGGCAACTCTCGCATGCCCCGGATACAGGCCGATTTCCAGAATCGCCGACACGTTTTCGCGGCTGCCCGCAAACAGCAATGGATAACTCGTGATGTGCTCGTACTGCAGCTCGCTCCTGACATACATCCCGCTGCGCAGATCCATTTCATTTTGAAGCGCGTAGTCCTGCCAGAACCCTCCGCCCGGAATAAAATCCGGGCTCACGGAATTGTGTTTGTAGACCAACTGGAGAGAATGGCGAGCGTCAAAGTGATAATTGAACCAGCACTCGACGGCGCGGCCCATGCGCCCGACGGTATTTCCGATCAAATTGCCGTTGTATTGATAGGAGTCGCGATAGGTCGAGCTCCAGTAATTCAAGTTGCCGTGATTGCCCGAGACGCTGACCCATCCGGGCGATTCGGTGGACACAACTTCGGCGTGGAAATCCATCCTGGGAATGCCTGGAATGCGCGTCAGGAAAATTCCCGGGCGATACGGATTCTTCGTGGGATTCTGCCAGGCGATGAAGTCATCGTGCGCATAAACCTCGCCGTACAGCACAAAATAGTTTCGCACCCCTGGAACGTAAAACGTCCAGTCCATCCCCGAATTGTTTTCGCCGGGCACGTGGTGCGAACGAGACTCAATTTGGCCGAAAACGCTCGTGACCAGGTCGCCGGCGGTAATCGGATCGCCGCCCGTTCCGCCGATTTCCGTCGTGCGTCCGAATCCCAGCTCGAGGCCTGGAAGCGGCATGAAATTGATCTTCTGGCCATAGATGAATGGCCGCGGAATGTAAGAATGGCCTTGCAAGCGTCCGAAAAACTCGTCAATGCGCGCAGGACCCAGATAACGGAGAAAGCCGGGGAGAAGGAACGGTTCCGGATTGACCAGCCGCGCCATGTTGATGGGCTCGGCATTGTCACTGAGCAAGAGCGATCCGCCCGGCCCCGGCGCCCATTCCAGACTCTGCTTGCCGAGGCTGATCTCCCAGTTGTTGACATTCACGGCCAGATAGCTGTCGAGCAGCCGCGGCCGATCAATCTCGGCGGCCGGAAGCGAAGGCGCCTCCGGCGTGAAATCGCGCAGCGCGATGACGCTGCGCTCCGCGTCCGAAAGCGCCGGGGCGGACGGCGCGTGCTGATACTCGGCGCGAACGTAGAGCACGGCCGGGCCCGCCGCGGCGCTCCATGAACCTCCGCTCTCGAGATTCATCCCGCGCTCAAACGGCCGTCCAAAGTCGTAGCCCAGCGTCTGGCCAAAATGAAAATTGTTGAGCGGCGGCCCGCTGATCGAGACTCCGCGGGAATACACCGATTCGATATTGGCGGAGAGATTCGGGCCGCCGGCGAGCACAGACGCTTCGTAGGCAAATTCCTCGCGCAGCCGCTCGAGCAGCTCGGAAACGCCCTGGTCCGCGAGACCGGCCGCCTCCGCGACGCGGCCGTCCGCCTGGCCGAGCAGCCGCGCGCACTCGAGCCGGGTCCACGGGCGCAGCCCTTCGATCGCGTCGTTGACGATGCCGAACGCAGCGAGCCGCTCGAATGCCGGATACACCCAGCTATCAAGTGGAACAAACGGCGATCCCAGGCCGTGCGCGCCGCCCGCCGGCTCGCGATCGTCATCGCCTGAAAGATTGCTCCAGCCGGCTCCGCCCAAATCGGGGTCATGATGCCGGCGATAGACTTCTTCGCCGATGAGCCATCCCATCGCGCTGCCTACAAACACGTCTGACGGAAAATGTTCTTTGCCGAGCACGCGCGACGCGCTGACTGCTGCGGCGGCTCCGTAAGCGAGAAGATCGGTCAGTGGTCCCGGATACTCGTGCGCCACTACGCCTGCCGCCGACCACGCCACGGCGGCATGGTTCGAGGGAAATGAACTGCCTCCTCGAAAGAATCCCGCTCGACCGCCGTCCTCCTCCCGACGCGCCCGGCCCAGTGAATACTCGGTGAGCGAGCTGGCGGCGAGACTATCAATGACCGCTTCGGCCACCAGCGCGCCGGTCTCACGTTTCTGCGGATCGTGTGCCCCGAGGCCCCAGAAATAAAGCGCGCCGCTTCCGGCAACCAGCGCGGCCACTCCGTCGTTCGAGAAGTCGCGATAGTGCTTCAATTTGGCCGCGGAATTCGAAAGCGCCGGCGGCACCGCACGATCGGTGGCCAGGAATCCGCCGGTAGCCTCAGCCAGGGGCAAGAACCAGATGGCATCGTCCCAGCGGAGCCGCCCCGGGGCCGTCCAGATTGTTTTTTGATCGCTCCAAAGATTTCTCAAAAAATCGACTCCGACCGCATTTCCACGTTGCACCGAGCTTTCCGGTTCTTCCTGGGCCCTCGAATCGTCACTCGTGAGAATGATTGCCGCCAGCAAGATCAATCCAACGGTTAAATCACCAAGCCAGCGTCGTCGTAATCTCCGCCGAGCCATCAGTAGTGCACGGCGACCAGTACGGAAGTCGCGACCGAAGATGCGACCTGACCGGCCAGGAACACGCTTTGCCAGGAAATGCTTCGTCCCACGGCCTTCTCAGGAACCACAACGGTGTCACCTGGCTCGAGCGTCGAGCCCAGCGGGCTTCCCTTCCAAAGCGAAGCCATGGCCTCGGAATTCGCCACTCCGCCGTCGGCGCGGATAACAAAAATGGCCTTCTGGTCGGCGATGTGTGTGGGCCCTCCGCCCTGCCGCAGATACCAGCCGGCGCTCTTTCCCGGGCGGTAGGCAATCGCCGTTGGGTTGTAGACTTGACCGGTCACCAGGACGAAATTCGGCGTCTTGGGCACGACCAGGACGTCGCCCGCACGCACGGGAACATCCTCCGCCGTGTTTTGCCACGATCGGACGTTTGCGTTGATATGGATGACCAGCCGTCCAACCGGAGGATTGTTCACGAGACTATCGAGAATGCGCTGCCACTGGGCCATCGCCGCGGCCTTGGCGGCTTTCTGGGTGTTGTCGTTCTCCGGAAGCTGGTTCAGGGCTTGCTGCTCTTCTTGGACCCGCACCACCAACGTCCGCTGGCTGCGTTCCTCTTCCGCCCGGACATCGAGCCGTTCGAGCACGGCTCCATGGGGATATGCCGCGGCGCCAAACCCTCCGGCGCGAGCGAGGATCGAGCTGAGCCGCTCTCCGGGCCGAATACCGAATGTGCCGGGATGCTGCACTTCCCCGCGCACAGTGATCGACGCGCCGCGGTCGCTCCAGCCGCTGATTTCCCGAATCGTAAGAGTGTCGCCATCGCGCAGCGGGAAATCCGTCGCGGGATCCTTCCCCAGCGCGGCTTTGAGGTTTACGGCGCGTTCATCGGCGACCACTTTTTCCGCGTCGGCAACTCGAAACTGCGTGAGACTGGCAATTTCCGAGTCCGCGCTGCGCCGCAAGCCTCCGCCAACCTGGACCAGGTCCGAAATGCGCATGCCCTGAGTCAGGGGATAACGCCCCGGCTTCGAGATTTCGCCCTGCACATACACGCTGGGAGGGTCGACCTTGGCGGGATTGCGATGGACGACCAGGCGATCGCGCGGCTCGAGCCGTACGTTCGCGCCCCAATCGCCGTCCAGCGCCTTCTCCAGATCGACGCTCAAAACCTTGAGCGTGCTGTCCGGCAGGCTTCGAAAAATTTGCGCGCTATCCATCAGCGCATCCGGCGTCGTGCCCCCCGCAAAATGGACTGCGTCCCGGACGCGGATTTCGCCCGATACCCGGTACGAGCCGGGCTCGCGAACTTCGCCCCAGACCGAAACCGTCGGAACACTCTCGAAATCGTACTTTCCGAAAATTCGAATCGTGTCCATGGGCTTCAGAACCGGCGCGGACGTGCGGCCAGAGAGCGCCTCGTCGAGATTGAAGCCTTCGACGCTTGGCGCGTAGTCCGGCTCGGCCAAATGAATGATTTCGGCGTATTGGCCTGCCGGTTCAGGCATCAGGTCCGAATAGCCCGCCAGAAGATCGGTGAGCTTCATTCCTTCGCGGTAGGCGTAACGCCCCGGCCGCAGCACGTGGCCTTCGAGATAGACCGCTTTCTGGTTATAGGCAGCGATGGGAAACAGGTGAATGATGTCCTGATCGCGTACGGCAAAGGATTCCAGTTGTCTTCGCACACCGTCGGCGTCCTCGTTCGGCCCCACCGACAGGCTCACCATCGTTCGCTTGCGGTGATCTTCCAGGCGCTCGACTTCGATGTGGTCGAGCGCGGCGCTCGGCAGAATCCCTCCGGCCAGCTCGAGCACTTCTGCCAAATTCTTTTCGCCGCGCAGCTCATAGACGGCCGGCCGCCGCACCATCCCTTCGACCGTGACCGCCGAGCCGATTGGCGGCACCAGGATCGAATCGCCGTCCTCGAGCCGCGCCAGGCCTGATTTCACTCCGTGCAGCAACAGCGCGTAGAGATCGACTTCTTCGACCAGTTGCTTGCCGCGAAAATGTTGCGCGACGCGCAATGAGCCGCGCTCCGTCGGCCCGCCGGCGAGAAACAACGCGTTCAGCGGCGTGGA
>DASPVY010000001.1:0-4501 GCA_035622115.1 Candidatus Acidiferrales bacterium | reverse complement strand
CGCGCTTTTCTGCGTGAACAGCGAGGGTGAACGCACGGCTTCCGGCCGTTCAAATTGCGCGCACGATTTGCAATCGGAATTCTAGACGTCCGGCTGCGGAGCAGGGATTTTTTGACGATCGAGGTAGGCCGACCGCAGCATCATTCCCGCCGTGTAGAGCACGACCACGACAACCAGCCAGCGAATGGCACTCAGCGGCAGCGACTTTACGAGAAACGCGGCGAGAAAAACCGCCGGAATGCCTCCCAGCGCCAGTCCGATGGAGGCGCTGAGATGATATTTCTTCGTGCGGATAAACTGGACGCTGCCGACCGGCATCAGGAACGCGCATGAACCCATCATGATGGGAAACGCGGCTTTCGGGCTCATGCCCAACAGGCTGACGAGGATCATGCACGGCGCGTAGAGGCCGATTCCCAGGGTCATGAGCGCGCCGAGAATGAAGTTGCCCAGCGTGCCGACGACGAGCCGCGCGCCGGTGAGCCCTTCGGCATCGCTCCCGATCGGAAACAAATTCAATTGCGAAGCCAGCATCAGCAACGCGGCGGCGATCAAGCAGAGGCCCAGACCGATACGCACTTTTTGCTGCGGCCATCTCGAAACGATTCCCGCGCCAATCCAGGCGCCCGCCACCGACGAGGCGATGAGGCACGCCAACGTGAGCGGATCGACACGAATGATGGCGATGAAGATTACCGCTTCCACGACGGTCGGCAGCGTGTGGCCGACGTTCAGCGTTCCCGGAATTAATCCGTCGGGAACCATCTTGAGCAGCTTGAACATCGAGCTGGTGGTGGCGAAGGAGCCGATTCCAAGCGTGTCGAAAAAATTGGCAACGAAGCCGACAAAGAGTTCGGTCGCAGTCCCGCGAACGCCGACGTGCTGCGCGGTGGGCGTTTCGGCGCGGTGCTTCTGGTCACGAGCCGCCGCGATCCAAACGATCAGATAGCCGATCGTGAAGATCGCCAGAGCAATGAGAAGAGCTGTTTTCATGTTGTCCCGATTATCCTGGATGCACCGAGGCTACCTTCGAGATTGCCATAAGTCGCCGCCCCTTGTACCCGCGCTGTGTGCGACGTGTCAACCCAAATGCACGCCCGTCGAGACAGGGTGCACATTTGGCCGCGCGGCTGGCGCGCAGAAAAGGAAGCAGGTTCCCACATCCAGGTTCGATCGGCCGGGGCTGGTCGCGGCGGCGAAATTCCGCTACGATATTTTTGTCGCATGACGTCGTCCTCATTGTCGAAAGAAACGATTACCCTCAATGAAAACCAGCGCCGCGCTGTCGAGCACGGGGATGGTCCGATGTTGGTGGTCGCCGGCGCCGGGACCGGAAAGACGCGCGTCATCACCGAGCGCATCCGGCGCTTGCTCGAGGATGACCCGGAACTATCGGGCGAAAGCATCCTCGGCCTCACATTCACGGACAAAGCTGCGAACGAGATGCGCTGGCGGATTGAAAAGCGCGTAGGCGAGCGCACCAAGGGCATTTGGCTCGGAACATTTCACGGATTTTGCTACAACCAGATTCTGCTTCCGGCCAATCCGGACCTGAAGGTCATCGACGAAATCGATCATTGGATATTGCTTCGCAGGAATATCGAGAAGCTCGATCTTCAGGCGTTCAAGCGCATCGCCGACCCCGGCCAGTTCCTCAACGCGTTCGTGCAATTCTTCTCGCGCTGCCAGGACGAGCTGGTTACCGCGGACGATTTCCAGCGCTACGTCGACGGGCTGAAGGCCGATTTCGAGGCCAAGCGCGCGCAAATGGAGCCTGACGCGCAGAAATTGCAGAAGGAAGCGATTGCGCAGCAGGAAGAAGTCGCGCGCGCCTATCGCGTGAGCGAGCAACTCCTTCGCGAAAAGAATTATGTCACGTTTGGCGCGCAGTTGATGCGAGCGGTGCAGGTCTTGCGATCCGATCCTGCGCTGCTCGAAAAGACGCGCGAGCGCTATCGCTACATTCTCGTCGACGAATTTCAGGACACGAATATCGCGCAGCTTGAGCTGTTGCGGCTGCTGGCCGGCGAGCGGCGGAATCTTTTTGTGGTCGGCGATCACAATCAGGCAATTTATCGCTTCCGCGGCGCTTCGTTTGGAAGCCTGAAGACTTTTCTGACGGATTTTTGCGGCGTATCCAGCGATACGCCCGAAGCGCGATGGCCGCGCATTCATTTGAGCCGCAACTATCGCTCGACCAAGCGCATTCTTCGCATCGCCGGAACCGTCGCGGCTGAAAGCGACGACTCGCGGTACGTTCCGTTCACTCCTCTCACCACGGAAAATCCCGACGGTGAAAAAATCCGCATCGTCGAGTTCGGCCGGCCCGAGGAAGAGGCGGAATGGGTGGCCGGCGAGATTGAGCGGTTGCGTGCCGCCGGAGTGCCGTGGCGCGATTTTGCCGCGCTCTATCGCAAGCACTCCCATCGCGAAGATCTCGTGGACGCGCTGACACGCCGTCAAATTCCTTTCGTCATACGGCGTCTCTCGATTCTTTCGAGCACGCTGATTCGCGATCTGATTGCGTATCTGCGCTCGATCGCCGTGCCATCGGATGATGTATCGAGCGCGCGCGTCCTCGCAATTCCCTACTGGCACATCGAGCCACGAAACCTCGTGCGGCTCGCCGAGCGCGCGGAGAAAAGCCACGGAAAATCGCTCTGGGAAGAATTCGAATTGTGGGCGGCCGAGCCGAAAGGACAGCCCGGCTCTCCGCCAAAGGAATCTCGCGCATCCGAACTGGCCGAATTCATCGCTTCAATGCGCGAGCGCGCGAAGAAGGCCACCGCCCAGGAAATGCTTGCTGAACTGATCGAAGCGCTCGGCGTGGCGCCGTTGCCCGCGGAAAGTGACGCGTACAATCTCGGCCGATTCAAGGAATTCGTCGAAGAATGGCAGAAGAAGGGCGAGGGCCGTTCGCTTCGCGACTTTATCCAGTATTTCGAGTTCTTCGAAGAAGCGGGCGGAGATATTTTCTTGACAGTCGAGCCCGAGGACGACGCCGTGCAGCTCATGACCGTTCACTCGGCGAAGGGACTCGAGTTTCAAAATGTCTTCCTGCTGCATCTTTGCCGCGGCGATTTTCCTTCGCGTCCCAGGCCCCCGGTCTTCGAATTCCCGCCGCAACTCATGAAGGAAGAATTGCCACAAGGCGATTTCCAAAAGCAGGAGGAGCGCAGGCTATTTTACGTCGCGCTTACGCGGGCGCGCCGGATGCTCGCGCTGAGCACGATCATCAACAAACGAAAGAAGCGTTCGGAATTTTTCGACGACCTGCTCGGCGATCCGAAAATTCAGAAACACGACGTGCGCCAGATCGCACCGTCCGTGTTGATTCCGGCCGCAGAAGAAACTGTTGGTTCGCCGCCGGCCGATGCCTCGCGCCCCACGTTGTTTTCGCATGCGTCGGATCTGACGAAGGCATACTCACACGTTGCTCTTTGGGCCAACGCATTTCATCCTCCGCGCGCCGAGCCGCTGCAGTTGAGTGCTTCCGCAATCGAGATGTATCGCACCTGCCCGATGAAGTATCTGTTCGCCTATTCCTGGCACCTGTGCGGCGAGCCCAGCTGTTTCATGACATTCGGGAACGTCATGCACAAGACGATCAAGGAACTTGTCGCGGAATTTAAAAAAAGAAAGTCGGTAGCGTTTGAAGACGTCGCAGCGATCTTCGAACGCGTCTGGTCAAAGGCAGGATACGTGGATGAATATCAGGAGCGGGAATATAAAAAAGCGGGTCTCGATCAACTCACCGCGTTCCACAAATCCTATTCCGCCGCTCCCGCCGACGTGGCCATGCAAGAGAAGCAATTCGAACTGGAAATGGAAAATAACGTCACGATTCGCGGGCGCATCGATCAGGTGAATCGAATCGGGCGTGATGCCGTGGAAGTTGTGGACTACAAAACCGGCAAGCCGAAATCGCAAAAAGACGCGGACGAAAGTTTGCAGCTGAGCCTGTACGCGCTCGCGGCGCGCGAAGTTCTCGAACTCTCGCCGGAGCGGCTGGTCCTTTACAACTTGATGACCAACGAGGCGATCGTCACCGAGCGCGATGCCAAGGCGCTTGCTGCCGCGCGAAAAATCGTCGCCGAAACGGCCGATCTGATTCGCGCAGGCGACTTCCCGGTCAAGCCCGGCTTTGTGTGCGGCTACTGCGAGTTCCAGGCGTTGTGTCCGGCGCACGAGCAACTCGTGACGATCCGCCCGAGCTCACCCGGCGAGCGGTAACGGCCCGCATTACTTCTCGCGACGCAATTTCCACACAGCCCAAAAATAAAACGAGGCGGCCGCTTTCGCGATCGCCTCGTCAGGAGAACCATCGAGCGGAACAGCCTCGCCGCTGTTCCGTTTACCTCGCGCAATTACTGCTGAACTTACTCCCCGCGATTGAGCTGCGAAAAATTTCGCCGCGCTGCAATCGTTCATATCCTTAATACGAGCGCAGACGAATCCTGTCAAGCAAAAATGCGCGGCGCGCGTTGTTCGATTCGCGCGA